>JAPDPQ010000012.1:140438-165974 GCA_034506395.1 candidate division KSB1 bacterium
TCAGTAGTCTCCATTCATTCTGCGAATGCAGGAGTCCATTCAGTAGTCTCCATTCATTCTGCGAATGCAGAAGTCCATTCAGTGGTCTCCATCCACTCTGCAAGTGCAGGAGTCCAGCTGTTAAAAAGGTTTTATGCTGCCGATAATCGAATGGCCTTCATTCAACATGCGAATACAGAGGTTCGGTCATTATTCCAACGAGCATTTTTCAACCGAACTCAAGTAATTTGACGCTTGAAAATGATTGACATTAAATGTGCATAGCGAGCCGAACTGAATCTGTCGAAAAATCCCTTGATTTTTAAATTAGTGATGATTAACTTCCATGCTAAATTCTTTAGATCAAATACGGACAAATAAACTTTCCGACCTACAGAAAGTAAAATTTGCCCCAGTTTGAAGGCGCATCATTTTTGCTCAGAAAAAATTTACTACATCAATGAATAAATGTCAATAAGAATTTATCTGCTCAAAAACACACATAACATATTTCACAAACCCCAATCATGTTGAACGATTAGCATAAGGAGTTGCCATGAAGGTGAGCGAAGCTTTGAGACAGACCAGGATCATTGAATTTGGGAACAACAGTCTTCCTGTTGTTAAAACTGTTGCAGATGAATTGAAAAGTCGATTGGCGATTGGTGCGAGATTCATGAAACTTGAAAAAAGGAGTGAACAAAAAGAAGGAGTGATGCGAATCTCAGTTCTTGACGACAGTTTTGTTGAACCACCTCAGAATCATTTATCAGATAATAGAGATTGGATGTATTTTCGCATCGATGAAAGCGGAAGCGGGGAGATGGTGACTTCGGCCTCGCATTTGCTTTATGGCTTATGGTGTAGGATCGCTGATGAATGGGAACAAGAGGATGTAAAAAAATTTGCGCGCGGCTGGTTTTCAACTACCACTTTCAAATGGCATCGGTCGCTGATGGATATATTTTTTGCTCATCAATATCGAACCGCTCGGCATTTTGATCGTGAAGCTTATGTGCGCGAGTGCGCGCGATTGGGGTTTTCCCATATCGAAGTGAACTGTTTGGCCACGCCGATACCGTATGAGAAAGGTGTGCCGGATGAAGTCTATCCGCACTTTTACAACTATTGTGCTGCGCTGGATCAATTTGTGTCAAGTCGGCTAAATGAAGGCATCTATCCAGCAGAATATTTGCAGGGTAATCTCAATCTATTAAAATACAATGCATCGTTGGCTTTGAAATATGGTCTGCGACCAGGGCTGCTATGCTTTGAACCACGAAACGTCCCCGAAGAGCTGTTCCAGCGTTATCCCATGCTGCGCGGTGCGCGCGTTGATCATCCTTTCCGCAGCTTTAAGCCACGGTTTAACCTGACATTGGCTCATCCCGCAGTCCGAGAGCATTATGCCGAAATGATGGAAAGATTAATGCATCATGTTCCCGAATTGGAATACATCACTATTTGGACCAATGACAGTGGCGCAGGTTTTGAATATACCAGTACTCTTTATGTGGGCAGAAATGGCGGTGCCTATTTGATTCGCGAGTGGAAATCCAATGAGGAAATCGCCAATCGGGCAGGAGAAAATATCATGCGCTTTCTAAAATTGCTCCGGGATACTGGCAGGAAAGTAAATCCCAAATTCCGTGTTATTGGCCGATTGGAAGCACTCTATGCAGAACGCCACGTCATCGATCGCGAAGTAGGAAACGGTATTGATGTCGAAGTTGCCACTTTATTGAGCAAAGGGTTTGAGAGTCCCTACCATCATCCGCTTTATACCGATGTCAATGAAGTTTTGGGAAGTATATTTCACAATACTCTTGATGAAAGAGAAAAAGTGGCGATGAACCAGTTAAAAGCGCGGGACTGCAGAACTCATTTTGCCTGTTCATTTGGAAATGTCAATAGCATCGACTGTCTTTTGGGGACGCCAGCACCATGGTTGGTATATGAAAAACTCCAAGCCCTCGCCAAAATTGGTGCCGAGTATATCGCAAGCTACGGCGGGATTAATCCTCCCACCATGGTGCCCTGGTCGATCAATCACGAAGTCTGGCGCGCATTTCAGCAAGATGCCTCGATAAGTATTGATGACGTCATTACCCAGATTGCCCGACGATGGGTTGGAGAAAAACACGCTAACAAGCTGGTTGAAGCATGGCGTTTGACCGATCAAGCCATCCGAGTATATCCGATACCAGTGAATATGTATATGGTGTGGGGCCATACCTGGATGCGGCTCTGGGTAAGACCGCTGGTGCCCAATATCGAAGCGATTCCAAAAGCTGAGCGTGCCTATTATGAAAAATTTATGATCTCACCGCCGCATAATCCAGCTCTCGTCGACCTGATGCGAGACGTGCTGTTTGAATTAACCACACCAGAAAGGTGCTTATTAGCTGTTGAGCGAATGGACCGATCAATGTGGGATCTAATCAAGCAGGCAATGCAGATTTACCTTGAAACGATACCACAACTTTCAGAAAGTGAGCCTGCATATCAACTATTTACCGATCAATTGGATCGGCTGCGTGCTTTGAAGTGTTGGTTTAGAACTCACCGCAATGTGGCGGCCTGGATCGCTGGCGTTCACGGCTATCTGGAAAGCTCTGACCCCAAAATTAAAGCTGCTCGCCGCCAAATGGTTAGAGAGATGGTGCTGGATGAAATTGAAAATACCAAAGAGCTATTGGCTCTCTGGGAGAGCTCGAGGATTGATTTTATGGTCATCTCTAACTATGCTGAAACTCCGCTTATTCACGGTCCAAATTTCGGGGAGTTGCTCAAAAAGAGGATCCAACTGATGACTGGCAGAGAAGATGATGAGCCATATATTGATCCGAATTTTATGTGGCGCTCATCAGCGCCAGAATGGTGGCGGCCAGAGGATTAATTTCATGGTGCCTTAACACCATTTTTTTGCTCCCAGTTTGATATTTGTTATGAAAAATCCCCCAGATTTTTGGTGGGATTTTTTATTTGGCAAATATGTGAAATATGTAATCAAGGAACTCTTTCGCAAACTGATAGAGAAAACAAAATAAAAAAGGGACACAACGTTTTTAGAAAGATGTGTCCCCATATTAAAGCTTTTCGGAAGAACTATTTTACCGCGTCTTTCAAAGTCTTGCTCGGCACAAATTTGGGTCGTTTGGTTGCCGGGATCTGAATTTTCTTCTTGGTTTTTAAATTGACACCAGAGCGCGCAGCATATTGTTGGACTTTAAATGTACCAAACCCTTGATAGGTAAAAGAATCCCCTTTGACCAATGCATCTTTTAATGCATGAAAGACAGCATCGACAGCTTCACCGGCAACCTTCTTCGAAGGGATCCCTTCGACTTCGGCGACTTTATCGATTAAATCGGCTTTTGTCATTTTAATTCCTCCTGAATTTTTGGGATCAGTAATCGTAAATTTTAAAGCGCTCAATAATACTAAATTTTATTGTTATTGTCAATAAAAAAATATGTTAATTAAAAAATTGAACAATTCATCATCAATTTCATCTATGGATGATTTGAAATATTCTCTTAAAAATTGAAAAAGAATGATGAATTTAAAATGAAAATATCTATTTGCTTAGCTATAAAAAAATCATTCGGCCAAAATCCCAGGATATTGTAGAATCTTCACAAATTGTCTTCTTCACAACAATTAAATTTTAGCAATAATTCAAAAAGCAATTTTTATAACTTATTTTGCTCAAAATGATTTGATGACATCATAAAAATAGGTAGAAATAGAAAGAGCATAATAAAACATAGTGGCATTTCATTTGATAAAATATCTTTTATTTACGAAAAATAGTTCAAAATTAACATTCAACGAAACTTTTTCTTATGGGAAGCATTAAAAGCATGGTTGCTAATAATAATTGCTAATGAAAAATACATCAAAGAGGCGCCCGATGAAATCGATTGCTTTTATTATAACACGCCAAAATTTGCCCGAATTTTTAGAGACTCAGATTTTGCTTCCAATCACAAAAGGCGAATTTGGTAACGCTCCTATAGCGATTTTTTTTGTACATGATGGTGTCTATAGTCTCATGAAGGCAACCAGATCAGCTACGTACATCCGGACGATCATTGAAAAATTGCAAATTCCTGTTTATGCCTGTGAGGATTCCATTATCAATCGCAATCTTCAAAACTTAATTATCGATGGAATAAAAATGGGAAAATTAAAGGACTTTTTAGAAGTCAGCGAAATTGCAGAGCGGATTTTAACCTTTTGAATTACTATACCCATCCGCCTAAGGTCTATCATCATCTGTGCTGATCAATAAAAGGATGATCTGTTTCCATCGATGTGATTGATATTAAAAATAGATCGAAGTGGTAAATTGGGATCAAAATATTTTGAAAACCAATGAAGGTATCGAACGTTTCAAGCTGAGCTTAAAATTTATCAATTGCAACAGAGTTTATAAAACTCTCGCTTCATATCTATTAATTAATTTTTAATAGATTAGCCTTATCCGATTTTCTGAGAATCCTTGAAGTATAGGCTTATATCGTTCAAATCTGATTTGATTATTATTTGAAGTCGATCTACAAAATTACGCCTTTCTGGTCAAAGTAGCGAAACATATTTTTCCTTAAAATCCAGAATGAAAAATCAAACAAGAATTTACCGTGGGGCATATGAAATGAATTTTAAGAATATGCTTGAAAACTGCATTTTTGATCTATCTCGGGTCCGCAGTAGGATAATTCCTTTGTGCATTTTGACTTCAGTTTGAATTCTGTTTACATGATAAAATTTTTTCAGTCATCCTCGCATGTTCCAAATGCCCCTTTAATATTTTATCTTCCGATAGCTTGTCATTCCTATATGCCCTCCTGGTTATCGCACCATCCTAAAAGCAGTATCCTGCAAGAGGTGACAAAATTAGATGCACTTAACTTTTTGAGCTGCTTAATTAGAGATGCTTGGCAGAATCGATCTAATAGATACAAATGCCTAAGTTAAAATGTGATGGTTCGGCATTAAACTTGCAAGCATAAATTTAAGCTTTCGGTTGTCATTTATGATTTGAAAAAATCGATTTGCTTCGTTTTATCGAAGGCAAAACGAAATATCATTATGAACTCTTTTTAAAAAATCAATTTGTTTTCAATTATGTGATATTGAGCACAAATTGAAATTCATGCTATATTATATTTTAATGAAAACAAGATGGTTATATAGTTGTATAATTTATCTTACTTAGATCACAAGGAATAAAGCTCATTTTGATTTTATTGCTATGATGTTGACATCGAAACATCAAGGGGGATAGAAGTTTGAAGATCAAATTTTGGGGTACACGAGGGTCCATTCCTTCGCCGGGAAGGAGCACGATCAAATATGGCGGAAACACTACTTGTGTCGAGCTCACCTTGGGTGATAATACGCGGGTAATTTTCGATGCCGGCACAGGCATTAGAAAATTGGGGAGCGAAATTATCAAAAACAATTCGAATGGGACAATCAATCTATTCCTTACGCATTCGCATTGGGATCACATTCAAGGATTTCCATTTTTTTATCCCGCTTATTTAGAACGCACACAAATCAAAATTTACAGTTGCGCTCCAGCATTTAACAAATTAAAAGAGATCCTAACCAACCAGATGGAATCCAACTATTTTCCTGTCAATTTCAATGAATTGAAAGCGCGGATTGCATTTCAAGAAATTTCAGGCAATGAATATTTCTTAAAGGATACAAAGTTTTCATTCATCAGAAACAATCACCCTGGCATGGCTTACGGATTCAAAATCCAAGAACATGATAAGACGATGATCTTTATAACGGATAATGAACTGCATGCTCCGAAATCCACCTTGATCACAGAGCCAGAACAATTTGTCGACTTTTGCCGCAATTGTGACATGCTGATTCATGATGCGCATTATTTACCTGAGGAAATGATTACAAAAGCGGGCTATGGCCATTCGTGCTATGAAGATGCATTTGAACTAGGTGTCAAGTCTAATGCAAAACATCTCATTTTTTTTCATCACGATCCTGACCGCAACGATTGCGATATCGAGGCAATTGTTACTCATTATCGAGATCTGGCACACAATTTGGAAGTTAACATGCAAATTGATGCCGCACAAGAAGGGTTAAGCTATCAGATTTGAAATGATCGGCCGCCTGGAAAGGAGATTTTGAGTGACCAAGAATATTGGCTGCAACGAAGTGCTTGAAATGGCCCTTCAGATTGAACAAGTTGGCCATGATTTTTATAAAACATTAGCGATTCATTTTGCCAATCCTGCTCTCAAGGATTTGTACAATCATCTTGCCGAAGAGGAGCGGAAACATATTGCAAGCTTTAAAGCGATCCGGCATTCGCTGGCGGAAATCAACGTAGCTGATATCAAAAATTGGAATGAGCTCGCCTTATATTTTACTGCGCTGCTCGATACAAATGTGCTGACGGGTTTACCAGAGAAAAATGCATTGATTCCTGAATTGCAGGATGAGATTGGTGCGATCCATATTTCGATCAGTCTTGAAAAGGATACGATCCTATTTCTCCAAGAAATGAGAAATTGGGTATCGATTCAGGATCAAGAAAAAATTAACAAGCTGATCGAAGATGAAAAAAACCATATCCTTTTGCTATTGAATATGAAGAGACAAATCGCTCCGTCGCAATGACTTATATCGGTAGCCATTAAAATGTAAGAGAACATCGCTTTTGTTGGGATTTATTCAAATCAACCTGACCATGCTTCATCCAGCTCTGAACCTGCAGCTTTGATTCAGAATTATCCCTGCTATTAAAAACTCGAATTGGTTCCAAAATTGTTCTTGTATTGGTTCTATGATTAATTTGCGAAGTTATAAATTCAGATCAACTACATCAACTCAACCCATTTGCTGAGGCGCGATATGAGTGAAAAACGCATTCGGTATCAATCGAAGGACAGCTTAGGAAAATACCTTCAGGATATAAATCGAATCCCATTATTATCATATCATGAAGAAATGAAACTCGCGAAAAAAATACAGCGGGGCGACCAGCAAGCGCTGGCACGACTGGTGAATGCTAATTTAAAATTTGTTGTATTCATCGCCAGAGAATATCAGGATCGAGGGCTGCCACTCGATGAGTTGATAAGCGAGGGAAATTTGGGGCTGATAGAGGCCGCGAGAAGATATGATGGCAGTCGCGGGATCAAATTTATATCTTATGCGGTATGGTGGATCCGGCAAGCGATCTTGCGAGCCCTGGCAAACCACTCCCGTTTGGTGAGATTGCCAGTCAACCATATTTGGGCCTACAATAGAATAGGTCACGTGATTGAAGAATTAGAGCAAGAATTGGGTAGAGCGCCAGAATTGCATGAAGTTGCCCGTCAATTAGATATATCGACAACTCAATTATCCAAACAATTATCAATGTGGCGCCACGCGATCCCTCTCGAAGACTCCACGCGTCCAGATGAAGAAAGCCTTGATCTCATTGATAAAATCGGTAGCGAAGAATTCGATGGGCCAATGGCTGATCTATTGAACGAATCCAGGAAGCGGGATATTGAAGCTGCGTTGGCGTCGCTGCCACCAGTTGAAGCTGATGTGCTCAGACTCTATTTTGGAATCGAACGCGAGCGACCTATGACGTTGCTGGAGATTGGCAATACGATGAAGCTCAGCCGGGAGCGAATCCGGCAAATTAAGAACAAAGCTCTCAAGAAGCTGCGCCATTTGCAGCGCCGCGAAATGTTGAGGCCTTATTTAGGATAATTATGCTATTGCTTGGTGCCCATGTATCCATAGCAGGAGGATTAGCTCGGGCGCTTGAGCGCGCTGAGCAAATCGGCGGTACGGTTGCCCAAATTTTCACTAAGAATCAGCTCCAATGGCATGGTAAGCCTCTGGCAATTTCAGAGCAAAATAGCTTTGCTGATGCGCTCTCGCAATCAACTGTGACTATGGTCCTTGCCCACGCTGGCTATTTGATCAATCTAGCAAGCAATGAAAAAGAACTCATCGAGCGGTCATGTCATGCGCTGATTGAAGAGCTTGATCGTGCCCAAGCATTAAAAATACCTTACCTCATTCTTCATCCTGGTGCTCATAAGGGCATTGGAGAGCATGAAGGGCTCAAACGAATTGTCGAAAGCCTTCAATTCGTCTTTTCTCAGCGGATCAGTGGCGGTCCCAGGCTCTTGCTTGAAACCACGGCAGGGCAGGGGACAAATCTGGGATATCGCTTTGATCAACTTCGGTGGATCATGGATCAGATAAAGCTGCCTGATCGGCTCGGAGTCTGTCTGGATACTTGTCACGCTTTTGCTGCTGGATATGATTTTCGAACTGAAGAGCGATACGAGGATACCATTGCGGAATTTGATCAAGTTATTGGACTGAAAAATCTTTACGTGATTCATGTGAACGATTCTCTGCAAGCATTGGGCTCGAGGATCGATCGCCATGAGAATATTGGTCTGGGTTATATCGGAATAGAAGGATTTAAATTTATTATGAACGATCCGCGGTTCCATCATACTCCCAAATTGCTGGAAACACCTGGAGGGCTGAGCCAGTTCAGATTGAATATCGAAATTTTAAGGTCATTGGTTTCCGTCAGCGGAACTTAAGCGCCCCCAAAAGATGCTTTTGGGCGAAGATCTCACGAAATTTCATTAATCCCCCGGCAAAATTTTGAGAAATCACGTAAACAAATGTTTGTCACTTGTTCCCATTCCAATTTACTTAGCTTTTTGTCTCATCTAATCTCTGCAATTTATCTTGCTTTTAAAATTTTTCTGTTTTATTTTCTTGTCCATAAAATTTGATTTCAAGCTTTAAAAGGGGATTGATCACAATCATCAAATCGATCGATCAAAATTGGAACACTTAAAAAGAGAGCGTGGCTGATGGCAAACAATTTCGATCTTGCGATTTTAGGATCAGGACCAGGTGGTTATGTGGCCGCAGTAAGAGCGGCACAACTTGGGATGAAGGTTGCGGTGGTGGAACGTGATCAGCTTGGTGGTGTCTGCTTGAACTGGGGATGCATCCCCACAAAAGCGTTGCTCAAGAGCGCTGATATCTATGCGACCCTTCGCCATTCGGGAGACTTTGGGATCACCGCTTCCGAGGTTGGATTTGATTTTCAATCAGTGATCAAGCGAAGTCGTCAGATCGCCGATCGAATGGCCAAAGGGGTTCAATATTTATTTAAACAGAACAATATCGCGCCGTTCTTTGGCTTCGGCCGAATTGTAGATAACCGTCGGATTGCGGTGGTTGATGAGTCCGGCAAGATAATGGAGGAACTCATAACAGAGCGAATCATCATTGCAACTGGTGCCCGACCTCGAACCATCCCTGGGGTGGAGATCGATGGCAAACGGGTGATCAGTAGCAAAGAGGCCATGGCGCTTGAGGCAATTCCTGAGAGTATGATCGTCATCGGCGCTGGAGCAATCGGCGTCGAATTCGCGTATTTCTATCATACTTTTGGATGCAAAGTGACCATCGTGGAGATGCTGCCGTCGCTTTTGCCGATCGAAGATCGCGAGATCAGCGATTTGCTGTTTCGATCATTCAAAAAAGCGAAAATGGAAGTGCATACCAATAGCATGGTCAAAAGCGTTGTCAAAAATTCCGATGGGGTGATCGTTACCATTGAATCAGCGGGCAAGCAGAGTGACTTATCGGCTCAGGTGGCGCTAATGGCCATTGGCGTTCGCGGCAACATCGAGGGGATTGGAATTGAGGAATTAGGGATCAAAGTGGAAAAAAGTTTCATTCAGGTGAACCGCGATTTTCAAACGACGGTACCCAATATCTACGCTATTGGAGACGTCATCGGTCCGCCCTGGCTGGCCCATGTGGCATCGGCGGAGGGAGTCCACTGTGTGGAGCGGATCGCTGGTCGAGATGTTGCGCCCATCGATTATCGAAATATCCCTGGTTGCACCTATTGCCAACCTCAGGTTGCGAGCATCGGTTTGACCGAGGAGCAGGCCAGAGCAGAAGGTCTAGAGATCAAGATCGGCCGATTTCCATTTGTTGCAAGCGGAAAGTCAATTGCGATCGGCGAACGCGATGGATTTGTGAAACTGATTTTTGATGCTCGTAATGATCAATTGCTTGGGGCTCATGTTATTCATGCCGAGGCTGCGGAACTTATTGGCGAACTGGCAGTGATAAAATCGACCGGAATGACCGCTCATCAATTGATTAGAACGGTGCACGCTCATCCAACGCTTTCAGAAGCGATCATGGAAGCTGCCGCTGCAGCCTATGGCGAGGCGATTCATGTGTGATATTTGGATGAATTTTTGATTGGAAATTGTGAGAACGATCTCACTAGGGAGACCAATGGAGAAGGATCGGACGCTTGTGTCGCGGGAGCGACTTCCCCGCTGGATGAAGGTGCCATTGCCAGCGGGACAGAATTTCCAAGATGTTCGGAAATTGCTACAGCAATACCAGCTTCATACAGTCTGCCAGAGCGCACGTTGTCCGAATATCGGCGATTGTTGGAGCCATCGCACCGCTACCTTTATGATTTTAGGGGATGTTTGCACGCGCAATTGCAGATTTTGTGCCGTCACTTCCGGCGTTCCAGGCGCAGTCGATCGCGATGAGCCCATACGGGTTGCTGAGGCGGTCAAAAAGCTGTCCCTGCGTTATGCGGTGATTACCTCAGTTACTCGGGACGACCTCAGTGATGGGGGCGCTTCCATCTTTGCGGAAACCATCCGTGAGATCCGTAAAGCTGTGCCTGGTTGCCTGGTGGAGGTTTTGATTCCCGATTTCGCTGGCTCTTTCAGCGCATTATCGCTGGTCATCGAAGCCAGGCCCGATGTGCTCAATCATAATCTTGAAACAGTGCCAGCACTCTATCCGATTATTCGGCCAAAAGCAAATTACCAACGATCACTGAAAATTTTAGAAATTGCAAAACAAAGCGACCTGGTCACCAAAACCGGATTGATGTTGGGCTTAGGTGAATCCAATAAGGCTGTGATTGAGGTGATGCATGACCTGCGTCGAGTGGATTGTGACATTCTGACCTTGGGTCAATACCTTCAGCCATCCTCCAGACATCATGCGATTGCTCGGTTCGTCCGTCCTACCACATTTGCCCGTTTGGCGCAAATTGGTAAGTCACTCGGATTACGACATGTGGAGGCGGGCCCATTGGTACGCAGCTCTTATCATGCTGGCGAGAGCTTTCCGTGCAAATGAAGCAAGGGCGCCAGCTCGACCAAGGCTTGCTTTGCTCACAAATATGATGTTTCGTTCCTTCGGCTTTCTATTTGAATCATCACAATGTCATAGCGGTCTGGTAAATCCTTATGCAGCGACTGGGATGATCGGGAAACAGATTTGATCGGTGTATGATGGGACAAGGACGAAGCATGACCGATGAGAGGCGGTTATCCTGAATTAGTGCTTGATTTTTATCTCAAATTTCATTACTATTGATGTTAATATCAGCAGTAAGCTTTTCCATTCGCCTGAGGGAAATTGCTCATCCATGGAGGTCGTTGTGCCACACGTGATTATTGATTTATGTACTCAGTGCGGCTTGTGTGCAGAAGTATGTCCTGTGGAATGTATCACCAAAGGCGAAGACCAACATTACATCAATCCTACCGAGTGCATTGATTGCGCCTCCTGTGTTGACGAATGTCCTGAGCGTGCAATTTATGCGGATGAAGATCTTCCAGATGATTTGAGATCGTTTATTGATAAAAATGCTCGCTTCTTCAGTTGAATCTGTATCTTTTCGGCTTTGATAAAAATAATTGGACTCCCAGATCTAACGATCTAGGGATACAAGAACGAAAATTGTATAGATCTAAACTTCATTCCTATACCCACACGAAAACTCAAAGGAGATCATAAAAATGGCAACCAAGCTAAAAGAGCTACCGGCCGAGAAACTCAGCTATCGTTGTGATCCTTCCCAATTCAAATTTCAATCGACCAAAGAACTGAACAGGTTGGACGAGGTGATCGGCCAAGAGCGCGCCGTTGCTGCCATAGATTTTGGCGTTGATCTCAAAAGTTATGGGTATAACATCTTCGCGTTAGGCCCTACTGGCGCTGGTCGCACCTCGATCATTAAAGAGGCGGTTGAAAAACGCGCGAAAACTATGCCGGTGCCAGATGATTGGTGCTACGTTTTCAACTTCAAAAATCCAGATGAACCGAATTCCTTGCGGCTGCCTGCTGGTAAAGGTCGATTGTTGCAATTAACCATGGATCGCTTGATCACACAATTGAAGAAGGACATCCCCGAGGTATTAAATTCTGAAGACTATCAAAAGCAGCGACAGGCGATCATCCAAAGCTCTAGAGAGATGCAAAATAAGATTCTCAGCGACCTTGATAATAAGATCCAGCAGCAGGGGTTTACATTGAGAAAAGTCGCTACCGGTCTGGTGCTGGTGCCGATCAAAGATGGGCAGATGCTGACGCCAGAGCAGTTCGATCGGCTGCCCAATGGAGAAAAGCAGCGCCTCGAACAGCTTGGTCAAACACTTCAGGAAGAACTGAACGAGGAATTCCAATCGGTGCAAAAATTAGAACAAGAGACCAAAGAGAAGTTGGAACAGCATCAGCGTCGCATGATGCGAGTAGCGATTGCCCAACCGATGAAGGTCATCCGGCAGGAGTTCAAGGATCACGATGAAGTATTGGATTACCTCGCCGATGTTGAAGAAGATATTCTTAACCATATAGGTGAATTCTTGAATTTTGCGGGGGAAGTTCGCTCCGATGAAGCTTACGCTACCATTCGCAATAATGAAGCCGTCAGTTTCGATCGCTATCGCGTCAATTTGATCGTGGATAATAGCGAGATCGAAGGGGCACCCGTGATCGTAGAATCGAACCCCACTTACAATAATTTGGTCGGTCGCATCGATCGTCAGACCAAGATGGGGATGTTGGTGACCGATTTTTCATTGATCAAAGCTGGCGCGCTACATCGTGCGAATGGAGGGTTTTTAATTATCGAAGCAGATCAACTATTTCAGTCCCCATATTCCTGGAAAGCACTGAAACGGGCACTAAAAAACCAATGCATCACCATTACCGATCTCAGTGAAGAATACAGTTTCATGAGCGTGAAAACGCTTGAGCCCGAGCCCATCCCGCTTGATGTCAAAGTGATCATCATCGGAAATTTTCGAATCTATTATTGGTTATTGAACTACGATGATGAGTTCCAGGAACTGTTCAAGGTCAAAGCTGACTTTAATGTGGACATGCCGCGGACCAAGGAAAATATTCACAACTATGCTCGATTCATCCACAATCAGTGTGAGCGGGAGAAATTATTACATTTCGATGCGGAAGCGGTCAGCCGAGTGGTGGAATATGGGGTGGAGCTCACTGGCGATCAGACCAAATTATCCACTCGTTTCTCCGATATCCATGATCTTCTGGTAGAGTCCGATTATTGGGCTCGCAAACACAAGCGGCACCTTGTCACTGGGGCAGATGTCAAACAGGCGATCGAGGCGAAAAAATACCGCTTGAACAAGTACGAAACTCGAGTTTTAGAATTATTCGAACGAGGTACCATTTTCATCAATACCACGGGGGAAGCGATCGGACAAGTCAACGGTCTTGCTTATATCAATATCGGCGATTACGCTTTCGGCCGGCCCAATCGCATCTCAGTTCGCACCTATCTTGGCCGCAGCGGAATCATCTCGATCGATCGAGAGGTCAAGATGACTGGTCCGGTCTACAATAAGGGTGTCTTGATTCTCTCTGGCTATCTGAACGGAAACTTTGGTCAGAAGCGCCAGCTTTCGGTCTCGGCCAGCATCACATTCGAGCAAAGCTATGAGGAAATTGAC
Organism: candidate division KSB1 bacterium; assembly: GCA_034506395.1. Classification (NCBI taxonomy): domain Bacteria; kingdom Pseudomonadati; species Candidatus Zhuqueibacterota bacterium. The sequence continues at coordinate 154,265 of JAPDPQ010000012.1, forward strand.
GGTGATAGCGCTTCCTCCACCGAGCTATACGCCATACTCTCGAGCCTGGCTGAGATCCCGATCAAGCAGGGGATCGCTGTTACCGGATCGGTCAATCAACTGGGGGAAGTGCAACCGATCGGCGGAGTGAACGAGAAAATTGAAGGCTTTTTCAAAATCTGCCGTGCGAAAGGGTTGACCGGCGAACAGGGTGTGATTATTCCTAAGGCCAATGTCCGCAATTTGATGCTGGATGATGAGGTGATCGAAGCGGTGAAACAGGGAAAATTCCACATCTATCCAGTGGAGACAATTGAAGAAGGAATCGAAATCTTGACTGGCAGACGGGCTGGCAAACGGCAGAAAAACGGAAAATTCCCGAAAGGAACCGTGTTCGAAGCTGTCGAACGCAAGCTGGATGAAATGGCCGAGCACTGGAAAAATCAAGATCGAAGTGGAAACAAGGATAAAGAAAAAAAGGAAAAGAACAACAATAGCGATGACGCTAAATAGCGATTCTTCAGGAGCGGAAATTTCTGTCAGACATGTTTGGAAACGAAAAACGGTTAATGAAGGGACTCAGGCCTCAGTGATCATCCTACTTGCCGACGTGACCGTGGATTTTTGTGGTGGATGCATTCAGATGATCATTGGGCCTTCGGGCAGCGGGAAAACCACGTTGCTGCGGTTGCTCAATCGGCTTGAAAGCCCTGATGAGGGAAAAATTTTTTACCAAGGCAGAGATTACGAGCTGATCCCAGTGAGACAACTGCGTCGCGAGATCGGCATGGTTTTTCAAACGCCCGCGTTATTTCGCGGGACGATCTATGAGAATATCAGCTTTGGCCCTCAGCTTCGCCATCAAAAAATATCCAAAGACATGGTGGCCCATTATCTTAACATCGTCGGCTTAGCCGATTTGGACCCGGACCGACAGGTCGAGCAACTTTCCATGGGGCAACAGCAACGCATCTCTTTCGCTCGGGCGCTCGCCAATGAACCCAAACTATTGCTCCTGGACGAACCCACGGCAGCCCTTGATCCCACCAGCGCCAATCAATTGCTCGATCTTATCAAAAACATCAATTTGGAATTGAGGGTCAGCATCATAATGGTGACCCATGTGATGGAACATGCCCGTAGGATCGCCGATCAAGTTTGCTTCATTGTGCAGGGACGGGTGATCGAATGCGGGGCGGCAGACGCCTTTTTTGAGCAGCCGCGTACCGAATTGGCACAGAAATTCATTCGGGGAGAAGCCTAAATTGAATTACATTGCGCTGAGTTACTCTGATCTGCTAATAGCTCTAATCCTGATCTTGATTCCTATCGTCATCTCGCTCCATCGCGGGTTGGGGCTGGAAAAGGATTTGCTGATCGGTACGATCCGTACTTTTATCCAATTGATGATCATCGGCTACGTGCTGAAATATTTGTTCGGGTACAAAAAATGGTATTTTGTGCTGCTGATGCTTACCATCATGGCGCTGGTAGCTGGATACAATGCCGTTCAGCGCCAGAAGACCAAAATACCTGGGCTCTATCTGCTGATCACGTTCTCGATTTTTCTTGGCGCACTGATTGCGATGGGCACGCTCATCGGACTGATCTTGCGCGTTCAACCGTGGTACGAACCGCAATATCTGATCCCCATCTCTGGCATGATGCTGGGGAATGCAATGAATGCGGCTGCTCTGGCGGTCGATCGTCTCATGGCCGATTGCCGCAGCCGACGATGGGAAATTGAAGCCGCATTGGCCCTCGGCGCTTCTCCGCTTATTGCAATCACCCCAATGCTGAGGGATGCTGGACGCGCCGCCATGATGCCCACGATCAATGCCATGATGGTGGTGGGAATTGTCCAATTGCCCGGCATGATGACTGGCCAAATCATCGGTGGCGTGGCACCAGAACAATCCGTTCGCTATCAGATCATCATTATGTACATGCTCACCACGTCCGTAACCATCGCCTGCATGACCATCCTGTATCTGTTCTATCGCAAAATTTTTACCAAGCATGACCAGCTTAACTTCGATCTATTGCTTTAATCCAACCGATGCCCTATCGGGATCGTGACAGCATTTTAACATAAAAACCTTTGACAAATTCAAAAAAAATCCTTATAATCAGCCCCACCTGGCCCGAATTTTGTTCCAATTCTGGTTTCGCTGGGAAGCATCAACAGAACAATCCTGCTTCGATCAAGCGCCTTCTGTCTCATGCATCTTTTGAAGCATTAGATCGAGCTGGTTGATTAGGGTCTTGAAAGGCTCTTTATGTTGAAAATATCTGGCAGTGCCGAATAAATGATATAGCTGAATTTTTAAAGTTGCCATCGCTCAATCTGGCAATTTTGTGAGTATATTAAGCGGAAAGGATTGGCATCATGAACAGTAGCACAAAACAAAATCTGTTAGTGTGGGTGAGAGTGCTCTCCATGCTTTTGGTTCTGGGATGCGGATCTACTCAGAAGACCATCAATAATTCCCAAAGCGTGGGATCGCCGAACGATATTCATTGGTGGCGACAGCAATTGAAAGCGCGACAAGATAAAGCTCCGATCTATTTCAAAATCGGAGTGCTTTATGCGAGTCAGCAGCGGCCAGAAGAGGCTCTGGCCGCGGTCGATTCAGCGCTTCTCCTCAATCACCATTTTAACTCAGCGAGGATTTTGCGCGCTAAATTGTATCTACAAAATCACAGGCTCAAAGAGGCTTATTCCGATTATCTTGAGGTATTACGAAGTGATGATGGGGATGAATATGTGGAGCTCATCCGCAATGAACTTGGTCAGCCTTATCCGATTTATCCGCTTACCAAAGGCGATTACCATAACGCTTTTCCATCTTTTTGTCCTGATAATCGACGCATCGCATTTCAATCGGATCGGGATGGCAATTGGGAGATCTATCTGATGGACATCGAAAGCGGTCAGACTGTTCGGCTCACGAATCACCCAGAGCAGGATGAAATGCCAGTGTTTGGCACAAAGCAGAACGTGCTCGCTTTCTGTTCCACACGTGATGATTCGATTCATAAAGGACGGTTAGATAAGACGAGAAACATCTATCTGATGAATTTGATCACTGGCGATATAGCGCGCATCATTGATAGTCCAGCAGATGACTGGTATCCTGCGCTGGTCGGAGATGGTGACAAGCTGATATTTGTTTCGGAACGGGATGATTCCCGATCCGTCCCATTTCACGAGAAACTGAGCGAGATCTATCTTTGCAATATTTCGGATGGTTCCCTGGTTCGGTTGACGCAAAATGAATGCGATGATACCGCGCCTTCGGTCTCCGCCAATGGGAAATGGATTTTGTTCAGCTCTGACCGTTCCGGTAACTTCCAACTGTATCGGATGGACCTCAGGGGAAACATGGTGCAGCCAGTGGAGACAAAATTTCCACAGGGCAACTGCGGTGCGCCGCGCTATTCTTCTGATGGCAAAATGATCACTTTTTTTGTCGAGCTCGAAACAAATGCAGACATTTACATGATGGATCAGGCTGGGACAAGTGTCACCCGCTTGACCAACGATCCAGCAGTCGATAGTTATCCCAGCTTTTCTCCAGATAAACGGAAGATCATTTTTCATTCGAATCGAACTGGCAAATATCAGATCTATTGGATCGATCTCATGAATCCGTTCACCCAGGATGAGCTCATCGCTATGATCACCGATAAAATTTCGCAACTAGAGTGATTTGTCGTTTTAATTAATAACCTCAGCCTCGATCTGAGGTTCTAATTCACTCCAGTGAAATGATAAATAAGAATCGCCATCACGAAATTATGGAAGATGCTGTGTCGTCCATCGGTTCGAGCGGACAGATCAAGGAGAGCTTTGAATCCCAAAAAGCTTTATGCGTCCTGTTTGCGAGCGGTAACGAAGCATTAGCGGACACATCTTTTCAATTCAGTGAATAACATCAATTGTTGAATTCTATTTTTGGAATTCGGAGGGAAATAGGTTGAACAACAACAAACCTGCTTTATTGGTTTTGGAAGACGGCAGGATTTTTCCAGGCAAGTCCATTGGCAGCGATGGGGAGAGTTTTGGGGAGGTCGTATTTAATACCTCTCTATCCGGCTATCAAGAGATCCTTACCGATCCCTCATATCGTGGTCAGCTTGTGACCATGACCTACCCGCATATTGGCAATTATGGCGTAAATACCGATGATTACGAATCCATCCGTCCTGCTTTGGCTGGTTTTATAGTGAAAGAATATTGTCCGCACCCCAGCAATTGGCGATCAGAGAAGGCGTTGAGCGATTTTTTGCAAGAATATCAAATTGTCGCCATCGAGGGAGTGGATACACGAGCATTGACGCGTCATCTGCGCGACAAGGGCGCAATGAAGGGAGGTATCTCCACCCAAGATCTTGATCCAGCCAGTTTGATCGAAAAAGTAAGGCGATTCCCAGCATTGGAGGGACGGGATCTCGTCAAAGAGGTGACCCGAGGTGACATCTTCATCTGGGAAGAAGGGTGTAAATCTCGCTGGCAACCAGCGTCATTCAATTTGGGTAATTGTTCGGAAGCTCCCTTGACTAAATTTCGTGTGGTGGTGTACGATTTTGGGGTCAAGCATAATATCCTGCGCTGTCTCGCCTCGCTCAATTGTCAATTGATCATTGTTCCAGCCAATACATCCGCGGAAAAAGTGCTTGAGCTCAATCCGCATGGCGTTTTTCTCTCCAATGGGCCAGGCGATCCAGCAGCGGTGCGTTATGCCATCAAAAACGTCAAAAAACTTATTGGTCGGAAGCCCATGTTTGGCATATGCCTGGGGCATCAGATCCTTGGGCTTGCTTTTGGTGGTCGGACCTTCAAACTGAAATTCGGTCATCATGGGGCAAACCATCCAGTAAAAAATCTCGCCACTGGGAAAATCGAAATAACTGCCCAAAACCACGGCTTCGCAGTCGATATCGATTCGCTGGCGCATCGCGATATTGAACTGACTCATATCAATTTGAACGATGGGACGCTCGAAGGCATGCGCCACAAGAAACTCCCTATTTTCTCGGTTCAGTATCATCCTGAAGCATCGCCGGGACCGCATGATTCGCTGTATTTGTTCAAACAATTTATTAACGATATGCGGGCTGAACAGTCAAAAGGCAATTGAACGATTCAGAGATCTTGATTCGCTCCGTTCTTCAGAACGGAGTTCTGGATGAATCGCGAGAGATTTTGGCTTCAGCCCAGGGTTTTATTGGTTCCGTTCTTCAGAACGGAGCTTTGGATGAAGCGCGAGCGATTTTGGGCTTTAGCCCAGGGTTTTATTGGCTCCGTTTTTCAAAACGGAGTTTGATGGAGGCGATTCAGAGATTCTGAAAAAGCACAATATTTTTAAGGAGCGAAAATTGCCTAAGCGAACGGATATTCATAAAATCTTAATCATTGGATCTGGACCGATCGTGATCGGCCAGGCCTGTGAATTCGATTATTCAGGGACCCAGGCCTGTCGGGCATTGACCGAGGAGGGCTATGAAGTGGTGCTGGTCAACAGCAATCCTGCAACGATCATGACAGATCCAGACATTGCCCATCGCACCTACATTGAGCCATTAACGGTCGAGTTCCTGTCCAAAATTATTGAGAAGGAACGGCCTGATGCCCTCTTGCCCACCATGGGAGGCCAGACCAGTTTGAACCTCGCGACTCAATTGGCTGAAAATGGCATTTTGGAACGATTTGGTGTAGAGCTGATCGGTGCTAAGTTCGACGCCATTCAGAAAGCAGAATGTCGCGAGAAATTCAAGCAAGCCATGGAGAAGATCGGCTTGGACTTGCCTCGCGGCGGATTTGCCCATAGCCTGGATGAAGCGATGGCGATTGTCAGCCAGATCGGTTTTCCTTTGATTATCCGACCCGCATTCACACTGGGCGGGACCGGCAGCAGCACCGTGTACAATATCGAAGAATTTAAAGAAAAGGTCGCTTGGGGCCTGAGCCTGAGCCCAACCCGCGAGGTACTCATCGAAGAATCCGTAGTCGGCTGGAAGGAATTTGAGCTCGAAGTGATGCGCGATCTCAACGACAATGTGGTCATCATTTGCTCCATCGAAAATGTCGATCCCATGGGCATTCATACTGGCGACAGCATCACAGTTGCTCCAGCTCAGACCTTGACCGATAAAGAGTACCAGGCAATGCGCGACGCTGCGATTAAAGTCATTCGAGAGATCGGCGTCGATACTGGTGGCTCCAATATCCAATTCGCCGTCAACCCAAAAACCGGACGTATGGTGGTCATCGAAATGAATCCCAGGGTCTCGCGTAGCTCTGCGCTGGCCTCCAAAGCCACTGGATTCCCCATCGCCAAGATCGCAGCGAAGCTGGCAGTCGGCCTTACATTAGATGAGATCCCCAACGACATCACCAAGAAAACACCCGCCAGTTTCGAGCCTACCATCGATTACGTCGTTGTGAAGATCCCCCGCTGGGACATGAACAAGTTCCCGCGCGCCGATCGCACTCTGGGAACCCAGATGAAATCCGTTGGGGAGGTCATGGCCATTGGCCGCACTTTCAAGGAGGCACTGGGCAAAGCCTTGCGCTCGCTCGAGATCGATCGCTATGGTTTAGATGACATCAGCCTGCTTTTGGACAACGGCCGCAAAAACGATTTTTTCTCCATCGGCGAAGTGATTGAACAACTACGTCAGAAACTGAAAAAAGCCACTGGCGGTCGCATCTTTTGGCTGGGCTCTGCCCTCCGCGCTGGGCTCTCCGAAAGTGAGATTCACGAGCTCACCGGCATCGATCCCTGGTTCATCTCCCAGATCAAACAGATCATTCTGTTCGAACGCCAGCTCACCGCTTTTGCTGGCCAATTGCAGCAATTGAACCGCGAGATCATTTATAACGCGAAAGCGATGGGATTATCGGACCGACGCCTTGCCAAACTCCTGGAATGCGATGAGGCCGACGTGCGAGCGCTCCGCAAACAATATCACATTAGTCCGGTTTTCAAAACCGTAGATACTTGTGCTGCAGAGTTCGAATCCAGTACGCCCTATTACTATTCCACCTACGAGCCAGAGACCGAGGCGATCTGCAATGAGAAAAAGAAGATCATGATTTTGGGTGGCGGCCCCAACCGCATCGGACAGGGCATTGAATTCGATTATTGCTGCGTCCATGCCATTATGGCCTTTAAGGAACTGGGTTTCGAAACCATCATGGTCAATTGCAATCCGGAGACCGTGAGCACCGATTACGACATCGCCGACAAGCTCTATTTTGAGCCGTTGACGCTGGAAGATATTTTGAACGTGATCGAACTGGAGCAGCCAGATGGCGTGGTGGTTCAATTCGGCGGTCAGACCCCGCTGAAATTGGCAATTCCCCTGGAACAGGCCGGGGCTAAAATCATCGGCACAACGCCAGATTCAATTGATCTTGCCGAGGACCGCGAGCGCTTCAGCCGATTGGTGGAACAATTGGGCATTCGACAGCCAGAACATGGCCTGGCCTATTCCATCGAAGAAGCTATGGCCGTTGCTCAGCAGATCGGCTTTCCTGTGCTGCTCAGGCCTTCTTATGTGCTCGGCGGTAGGGCGATGGAGATCGTTTACGACAAAGCTGGGCTGCAAAATTACATGTCCCGAGCCGCTCGCGTCAACCCCGACCATCCAGTCTTGATCGACCATTTCCTCGAAGACGCCTTCGAGGTGGACGTCGATGCCGTATGCGATGGGGAGGAGGTGTTCATCGGTGGCATCATGCAACACATCGAGGAAGCGGGCATCCATTCCGGCGATAGCTCATGTGTACTGCCTTCCTACATGATCACCGAGTACCATCTTAACCAGATGCGCGAGCAGACCCGAGCCCTGGCTTTAGCCTTGAAAGTGAAAGGTCTGATCAATATCCAATATGCCATCAAAGATAATGTGCTTTATGTGCTGGAGGTCAATCCGCGAGCGTCGCGCACTGTACCGTTTGTCAGCAAGGCCACAGGCGTTCCGTTGGCTAAGGTCGCTGCCAAGGTGATGGCCGGCCTATCATTGCACGAACTCGGCTGTATCCAGGAAATCATTCCTAAGGTCGTCTCCGTCAAAACGCCGGTGTTTCCGTTCGCCAAATTCCCTGGCGTGGATAATCACCTCGGCCCAGAAATGCGTTCTACTGGCGAGGTAATGGGCATTGCGCCTAATTTTGGGTTGGCATTTGCGAAATCACTCCTCAGCGCTGGCATTCGATTGCCATTGGAAGGGAACATCTTCATTTCCGTCAATGACTTCGATAAACCCAAAGCCACCCGCATCGCTCAGCAGCTTAAAGAGCTCGGGTTCAAAATTCTCGCCACCCGGGGTACCGCCGCAGCGTTCCGTGCCGCCGGGATCGAGGCCGAAACCATTTACAAAATCAACGAGGATCGGCCCAATGTAGTGGATCATATCATCAACGGCCGCATCCAGATGATCATCAATACCCCATTGGGCAAAACCTCCCGCGCGGATGAATATGCCATGGATCGCGCCGCCATTCAATACAACATCCCTTGCCTTACCACCCTCTCTGCCTCCTTCGCCGCGGTCCAAGCTATCCGAGAGCTGCGTAAGAACGGTCAAGCCATCCATGTCATGAGCTTGCAAGAATACTATGCTGACATGAAGAAATGCCTATCTTGACCGTTCTTTTACTGCAAGATCGAAAGATTCTGGGGATAAGCTTTCAGTATCCTTCGCAGCTCACAAATCGATATCATGATCTTAGAAATTTGTGAAACTGGTGAATCTGCCGATCCACTCGATTTATATTCAGAAAGATGAACTCGCAAGCAATAATGGCTGTTGTATTCGAGATGAATTCATTTGATTTTTAATTTTAATTGCTATCAAGTAATTTTCCAAAAAACTTGTTGACAATTGGATTATTTTGGTGTATATTGAGAACAAGTTTCTCACTCGTGATTTGATCCAATGAATTCAAAATTTTTTATCGGTATTAATGATGTGACCAAAGACAACCTCGAGAACATCAAATGTCTCTTTACCAATTGCCAACGCTTGATTATTTGCGCTTGCGCTTTCACCTCACTGCGCTGCAACGTTGCGAGTTACCGTCCTGGAAAGGGTCATTGTTGCGCGGGGCTTTTGGATATGCCCTCAAAAAGACCGTGTGCACCATGAAGATCGGCCAACCTTGCGATTCCTGTCTCTTGCGATCCAAATGCGCTTACACGCGCATCTTCGAGACCTTTATCACCGAACAGCCACCGCCGCTATTGCGGGGACTGGATACTTCGCCCCGACCCTATATCTTCGAGCCGCACGACCGCAACCAGAAGTATCAGCCGAACGATTTGTTGTGGTTCGATCTGGTCCTCGTTGGCAGTGTCATCGATTTTTTGCCCTATGTGATCTATGCGATCCTGCAACTGGCGCACAGCGGATTGGGTGTCCAGCGTCATCGGTTTGAGCTGGCGACGGTCTATTGTTTTCAGCCATCGGACCAGCCGCCAAACCAGTCCGCGGATAATGCAGAGCCTCATCCACCGAACTGGCGGTTGCTCTACGACAGCGCCGGCCAATGCATCCTGTTCACCCCAGCACCAGTAACGCTCCAGCCCAATGGAACTGCAACTGCCGCCCCCGATTCCCTGACGCTCAAGTTTCTCACCCAGACCCGTCTGAAATTTGGCAATGATCTGGCCATCGATTTCAACTTTCGCATGTTAGCGTTCAAGATGCTGCGCCGCATTTTGGAGTTGGTCTATTTTTACGCCGACCGTGAGCCGATCAACTGGGAGTTTCGCTCCCTGCTGCAGGCCGCCGACAGGGTAACCATCACCCAGCGCCATCTGCACTGGGTGGATTACGACCGCTACAGCAATCGCCAGCAGACCAAGATGAAGTTAGGCGGCTTTGTGGGCGAGCTAACGCTGGAGGGGGATCTGTCGCCGTTTCTGGATCTGTTGCATTACAGCGAGGTGTTGCACGTGGGCAAGGGGACGACGTTTGGGTTGGGGAGGATGGAAGTTGAAAAAAATAAATTTGAATCATAAATTATTATCAAGAAGTTGGAGGTAAAATGATAAAATCAGAATCGATTGCTCTGGCAGCGCTGCTGCACGATATAGGAAAATTTGCTCAGCTCGGAGGTACAATTCCCTCTGAGGATGAAAAAAGGTTAATGGCTGAATTCAATCTGCAAAATGGCTCAAGCCATTCCCACACTATCCACAGTTCCACTTTTATTGAGCACCATTTTAAGAATGGAAAAGAGGATGTTAGTCAATTGGTGCTTTATCACCATTTTCCAGAAAAAGCTCCTGAAGCAATTCGAATTGATGCCATGCGGCTGGCGCTAGCAGATTGGTTGTCTAATGGAAATTATAGAGGAAATGAGCAAATTATATCCGATGAAGCCTATACTCGTCCGCTGACTTCGATTTTTTCAAAGATTTATAAAGAGAAAAATAATTCGCCAAATCGATATGTCAAGCCAAGCGTATTAGGGCTGAACTTGACTGATCTTTTTCCAAAACCAATTTCAGAAATAAATTCAAATAGCATTAAAGAAGAACTTAGAAATTTATGGAAACGATTTAATTCAGAATTTCAAACAATTGATTTGAGCAAGGACTTTGAAAAATATTTTTTGACGATTTTAAATTTACTAGAAAAATTTACTATAACCATTCCCGCTGTATCTGAAGAGCCAGAGCAAGATATTACATTATATCATCATCTAAAAACAACAACGGCAATCGCTACTTGTCTGGTAAACTTGACCGATGATGAAATCAAACAAGCTTATGCTGCTATTAAAGAGAACAAATTAAGCAATAAGATGCTGGCCGAACCCTCGTTTTATCTTGTCGGGGGCGATATTTCAGGGATTCAGCAATTTATCTACTCGGTCACTTCAGAACATGCTTTAAAAGGGTTGAGAGGACGGTCATTTTATCTGCAATTAATTTCAGAAGCAGTCGCAAAGTCAATACTGGATAAATTTGAATTGACTGCTGCCAACGTGCTATATATCGGCGGAGGGCATTTTTTCTTGTTGCTTCCCAAAAAAGAAACTATGGTCGATGAATTAAATGAAATCATTGGAATTGTTGATCACAATCTTTTAGAAGCACATCATGGAAAATTAGCATTGGTCATTGGGAAGAAAGAACTTTCATTTATGGATTTTTTAGGTTCGGGATTTGGTAAAGTTTTTCATTTGCTGAAAAAGGAGCTATCGATTGCAAAAAGGCGAAAGTTTGCTTCACTATTGAAAAATAAAACAGACTTTCAAAGAATCATGAAATCGGATGTCGGCGGAGAGCAGGAAGTGTGTGAAATTTGCTCTGATGAGCTAACCGATAAAGAACAAAAAATCGCCAAGCAGAAAGGCACACATCAATGTCGTTTTTGTGAAAGCTATATTAACCTTGCTAATGATCTCGCTTATAAAAAAATACTAATTGAAGAAAAGATGCCTAAAAATTTTAAAAAATTTCAAGGTGAATTCGGCTCTTATTATGAGGTTCTTGAACATCTGGGTTTCCACTTTGAATTTAGCGACAAGAAAAAAGAGCAGGGGAGCAATCTAAAAATTAATTCGACCCAATTTTTGGGCAATTCAGAAAGCTATGATGGCTTCAGATTTTTCCCAAAATATGCACCATTTATATATGATCCAATCGAACGAAGAAATCGTGTTAAAAATTTAGAGGACTTTTCTAAGAGAGCGAAAGGATTAACAACC
>JAPDPQ010000013.1 GCA_034506395.1 candidate division KSB1 bacterium
TCTGAATGTTTTTTGATTGGGGGTCTGGGGGCGAAGCCCCCAGTCGAAAATTTTTTTGTAAAAATAGGGTACAAATGCACCCAACACTTGTTGGGCAAATTGGCAATTTGCCTTACAAAGAGCGAAAAAACTTATGGCCGAAAAAGAGACCATCGTCACCAAAATGTATGACCTGGTGAAATATCTTATTCCCGTGGTCAATCGCTTTCCCTGCGATTACAAATTTACGCTGGGAGATCGCATCACGCAGCTCATATTGGACTTGTTAGAACATTATGTTGCGGCCTATTACACCACCAATCGCCAGGCCAAAATCAACCTGCTGGTTGAAGTTAATCTGGCACAATATGGTCCTTTTGGTTTACCATTGTTGATAGTTGCAGAAAACCTTAGTAGCTAATGGGTAAAAAACCTCGCTGAACCTTATTAGCTTATTCTGGATCACTTCTCCTTTGAAAAAGGAAAATAAGGTTTAAAATGTGTCTTGTTTTTCGCTGGCTACTAAGGTTCTCACAACGGCCATTAGGCATTCGGGATTGAAATTGAAAAAATAACGCAGGTTGATAATAGCGAAATCTTTATAACCAAACCGTCTTACCGAATCCGCCACAGCGGATTAGGTAAGGAGTGATCTGGACCGTAGGACAGGATACCATCCTGTCCCATAATAACTGAATTGTGTGTAGGACAGGTTGGCAACCTGTCCTACAATAACTGAAAAGTAGGACAGGTTGGCAACCTGTCCCACAATAACTGAAAAGTAGGACAGGTTGGCAACCTGTCCCACAATAACTGAATGGAGGAAACTTCATGGCAAAGAATTTGGTTCAAAAAATCTTACAGGCCCACCTCGTCAAGGGCGAATTAAAACCTGGTGAAGAAATCGCCATCAAAATCGATCAGACGTTAACCCAGGATGCCACTGGCACCATGGCCTATCTGCAATTCGAGGCCATGGGCATTCCGCGGGTGAAAACCGAGCTATCCGTCAGCTACGTCGATCACAATACGCTGCAGACTGGCTTTGAAAATGCCGATGATCATCTGTTTCTCCAATCCATTGCTGCCAAATATGGCATCTATTTTTCACGACCAGGGAACGGCATTTGTCATCAGGTGCATCTGGAGCGATTTGGGGTTCCTGGCAAAACGTTGTTGGGATCGGACAGCCATACCCCCACTGGCGGCGGCATTGGCATGATCGCCATCGGTGCAGGTGGACTGGATGTAGCCGTGGCCATGGGCGGCGGGCCGTTCTACCTGGCCATGCCCAAAGTGGTGCTGGTGAAACTTACGGGCAAGCTGCAGCCCTGGGTCTCTGCCAAAGATGTGATTTTAGAAGTACTGCGAATTATGACCGTCAAGGGCGGCGTGGGCAAGATCATCGAATACGGCGGTGATGGCGTGAAATGCTTGACCGTACCCCAGCGGGCGACGATCACCAACATGGGCGCGGAATTAGGCGCCACGACTTCCATCTTCCCCAGCGATGAAAACACCAGAGCCTTTTTGAAAAGCCAGGGTCGGGAAAAAGCCTGGCGGGAATTGAAGGCCGACCCAGACGCCGAGTACGACGAAGTAATCGAGATCGATCTGTCGAAATTAGAGCCTTTGATCGCCCAGCCGCATAGTCCCGATAACGTGGTCAAAGTGAAGGAGATCGCGGGAACAAAAGTTCATCAAGTGGCGATTGGCTCGTGCACCAATTCCTCGTACGTAGACATGATGACCGTGGCTGGCGCATTGAAGGGCAAGCAAATTCATCCCGATGTCAGTTTGGTGATCTCGCCTGGGTCGCGGCAGGTTTTGGAAATGATCGCACGCAACGGGGCATTGGCGGATATGATCGCTGCTGGTGCGAGAATTTTGGAATCGACCTGCGGTCCTTGCATCGGCATGGGCCAGGCGCCGCCGAGCAATGGGATCTCAGTTCGCTCATTCAACCGGAATTTTTTGGGCCGCAGCGGCACCAAAAGCGCCAGCGTCTATCTCGCCAGCCCGGAGGTCTGCGTTGCCACCGCCTTGGCCGGTGTGATCACTGATCCCAGAGATTTGGGCAAGCCGATCGTGGTAACAATGCCGGAGAAGTTTCATATTGATGATCGGATGATCCTCCCGCCATCGGAAAAACCGGACGAAGTGGAGATCATCCGTGGGCCCAATATCAAGCCGTTGCCCATCAATAAGCCGCTGCCAGATACCCTTGAAGGAGAATTATTACTTAAGGTCGAAGACAATATCACCACAGACCACATCATGCCTGCTGGGGCGAAGATCTTGCCGCTGCGGTCAAATATTCCAGAGATTTCCAAACATGTGTTCGAAGTAGTCGATGAAACTTTTCCGCAGCGGGCGCTGGAAAAAGGCGGTGGCTTCATCGTTGGCGGCGAAAATTACGGCCAGGGCTCTAGTCGGGAACATGCCGCGCTGGCGCCAATGTATTTGGGCATCAAATGGGTACTGACCAAATCGTTCGCTCGAATTCATAAGGCCAATTTGATCAACTTCGGCATTCTGCCACTCACGTTCCAAGATCCAGCCGACTACAATAAGCTGGAGATGGGAGATCGATTGCGCATTCAAAACGTGATCGCTTCACTGCGCGCTAATAAGCCGCTGGTGATCGAAAATCTCACCCGAAAAGTGAACATCACCGCTGTTTACGACCTATCCGAACGGGCCAAGGAGATCATCATCGCTGGCGGACTATTGAATTACACAAAACAGCAGCATGCTGCTGCGTAATTCAAATTTCATATTGGAGCGCGCTCATGTCTACGAATGAAGGCATCTATTCCTCTCATTGATAAACTGGCAAAAAGGACGGCCGCATCCGAGGCAGTGACAGGAAGAGATACATCGTTTTTTTGGTTTTCATGAATCGTGAAGCATTTGGGAATGGAAACAAGCTTACTTTCACCCCAGTGTCTAAAGATTAACCCGTGCGAATGTTTGAATCCTTCGCACGGGCAGAACATTTAACCGATCGGAGGGAAAAATGGATCAGCGCACCATGAAAATCGTTTGGGGCATCATTATTATTTTGCTCGGCATTTTTTTGCTGCTACTCACCACAGATGTCTTGAAGATGAATATCAACACCTCGTGGCTCTTCAGCTTTTTGTTCCTTCTGGCATTCATTTTTTTCATCGGCATGTATATTTCACTAGGCCAAAAACAGTTCTGGCCATTGATTCCCGGTGTGATCATGTTAGGCCTGGCGTTATTGATTATCAGCGAAGCCATTGGTCTCACCAGCACGGTCGGCGCCGGGCTCTTCATATTGTTCATCGGACTCAGTTTTTTGGTCGTATATATCCTCCATCCAGCAAATTGGTGGGCTGTGATTCCCGCTGGTATGGTGGGCAGCGTTTCGCTATTGATTTTTTTCGGGCATTTGACCGGGGTCGGATTGATGTTATTGGGTATGGGAACCACCTTTATCGCGCTTTACCTCATCTTATTGGGGACCGAGGATAAGCACTGGTGGCCATTGATCCCCGGAAGCATCTTGGCGTTCATGGGGCTCTTGTTTTTATTTTTCGGTCCGTCAGAATTCGGCAATTATGTGTTGCCCATCGCACTGATCATCATTGGGATCATCCTGATCCTGCCAAGTCTCAGACAAAAGAAGATCAGCTCATAGCATTTGGGAAAGGTTTAACGAGTATATTTAACTTGCCCAGAAAATTGTCAGGTGATCACCCGAAAAATTAATTGGTCTCTGTTGCAAAAACCACAACTTGAATCAACAATATCTTTCCTGCGAATACAGGAATCTCGTTTCAAGCTGATCTTTAAACCAATTGGCAAAATGGACGCCTGCAGACGGAGGCATGACATTTTTACCGTTTTTGTGAATTTTGCACCAAAAATGAATGAGATGATATCCTGCCTCAATTTTGTGCTGGCGCGTCATGGTTACCATCATAGCTCGGGAAATAGTTTGATAGTTGGCGAATCGAAAAACTCACGCGAGGTAGCGTTATGATGTCACTATTTAAGAAGATCGAACGAATCATGATCTTGGCGCTCATTGTAATGATGACCATCGTGCTATTTCTTTCGATTATCGAATTGGGATGGATTTTAGCGATCGATATTATCAGTGAGCCGCTTTTCATTCTGGAAATCCGCGAGTTGTTAGATATCTTTGGTCTATTCCTGCTGGTGCTCATTGGAATCGAGCTGCTGGATTCGATTCGGACCTACGTCGCGGAGAATGTCATCCACGTTGAAGTGGTGTTGGTGGTGGCCATGATCGCCATTGCCCGAAAGGTCATCATTCTGGACATCGATAAATATTCAAGCCTGACTTTTATTGGGATCGCCAGTCTGATCCTTGCGCTCTCGGTGGCCTACTACTTAATCAAAAAGACCCATAAGCCGACTCATGCGAGTGATTCAAAAAATGGAGACGATGATATAAATTGAAATTTTGGCGATCAGATTCGCCTGAGTCGAATGGATGACACTGGCACATGGCATTAAAAGCAGAAGTTGCTGCAGGCGCGCCATTCTTTGATGAGGTGATAAATGAACATCGATGATGAAACAAAACGGAGCTCGGCAAAAATCGGACTTCCGCCTGGCTCTTTGGTCTATATTGGTGAGAAAAAAACAGAACAAACTCGCATCGAATTCATCGGCTATAATGATCACGAAGTGTTTCGCAAAACAGCAGATAATATTGAACAGTGTTTTTTCTGGAAAGAGCAATTCGATGTTGTCTGGATCAACATTGACGGGCTCCATGAGGTAGATGTTATTGAGCGGGTAGGAAAACATTTTAATATCCACGCGCTGGTCCTGGAAGACATCCTTCATCCTCGGCAACGTCCCAAAGCTGAAGATTTTGGAAAATATTTTTACGTCGTGGTTCGATCGCTGAATTACGATCCTTCTCAAGAATTATTGGAGGAGGATCAAGTTAGCCTGTTGTTCGGCCTTGATTATGTGATATCCTTTCAGGAGCAACCTGGCGACGAACTCGACCCTGTGAGAGATCGGATCGCTAGCGGTCGCTTTCAGCTCAAAAAACGCAAGGCTGATTTTGTCGCCTACTCATTGATTGATGCCGTGGTCGATAACTACTTTCTCATTCTGGAAAACATTGGCGAGAAGATCGAGTGGTTGGAAGATGAATTACTGGATCATCCGAGCAGGGAAACTTTGCAATCGATCCATCAACTTAAAACCAACTTGATCCAACTTCGCAAATCGGTCTGGCCGCTGCGAGAGGTGATCGGCACGCTGCAGCGCAGCGAGTCCAATTTGCTCAGGAAATCCACCATGGTTTATCTAAAAGATATCTACGATCACACCATTGAGGTGATTGATACCATCGAAACCTATCGGGATATGGTTTCGGCGATGCTGGACATTTACCTCTCGAACCTGAGCAATAAAATGAACGAAGTAATGAAGATGTTGACCATCATTGCCACCATTTTCATTCCGCTGACCTTTATCGCTGGGGTATATGGGATGAACTTCGAGTATATGCCGGAGCTGAGATGGCGCTGGGGATATTTTATCATTTGGGGGATTATGATCGTTATAGGCTTTGGGATGGTTTTTTATTTTCGAAGAAAAAAATGGTTGTAATTTAGAAAAAATATCTGTAATTTTTCATCGGATGTGGAAGGCAGCAGTTAGTGTTCGCTACCGAGCAGGACATCGTGCTCATGGAAATCCACGATGACTTGTTCCCAAATTTTGGTTTTCGATTCCATTTTTCAGCAATTAGAAAGCTTTTGATCAAATTTTTTTAAGAGCATCGTTTGAATTCATTTTTTGATCTGAATGCAGTCCTAACTTCCGCAGCGCAAGGATAAATTACAGCGAGAATGGCATTCAAGAACCATACAACTTAATGAAGGAGGAATGAGATGACGCGCAGAATCATCTTATCATCGTTCGTCAGCATCATGATGCTGGCGTTGATCATTTGGGCGATTTCCTGTGCGGTGAATCCCGTGACTGGGAAACGGGAATTTATGCTTTTAACCGAGAGCGATGAGATCGCTTTAGGCCAGCAAACGGATCAGGAAGTGATTCAAACCTATGGGATCTATGACGACCCGCAACTCACAAGCTATGTAACCGCGATTGGCACAAAAATGGGCAAATTGAGCCATCGGCCTAATTTGAATTATTCATTTAAAGTACTCGATACCCCAGTGATCAATGCGTTTGCTGTGCCTGGGGGCTATGTTTATTTTACCCGAGGCATTCTGGCGTATTTGAACGATGAAGCGGAATTGGCTGGCGTAATGGGACATGAGATCGGGCATGTGACTGCGCGCCATACAGCGCAGCAGTACAGCCGCGCCACTATGGCCCAGTTGGGTCTTGGCATTGGATTCATGCTTTCCGAGACGTTCCGCAAATATGCTGGTTTGGCGCAATTCGGCGTCGGATTGCTGTTTCTCCGATTCAGTCGTGATAACGAACGCCAGGCCGATGCGCTGGGCGTTGAATATTCTTCCAAGGCTGGCTATGATGCCAACCACATGGCGGATTTCTTCGTCACTTTGGAACGATTGTACCCTGGGGAGGATCGCAGTGGCTTACCAGGTTGGTTCTCGACGCATCCGAATCCACCAGATCGCATCGCTGCGATTAAAAAAGATGCTGCCAAATGGCAAGCCCAATTGCAGCTCCCCCAATATATGGTCAATCGCGATCAATTCTTGACTAAGGTAGATGGGATCAATTTCGGCGAGGACCCCCGACAGGGTTATGTAGCGGGCAACACGTTTTATCATCCAGAGCTGCGGATCCAGTTTCCAGTGCCCGCAGGTTGGAAATTGAACAATACCCCATCTCAAGTTCAGATGTTCACGCAACAGCAAGATGCCGTGATGCTCCTTTCGATCGCCCAGGAATCATCTCCAGCCGCAGCGGCCAATAGCTTCGTGAACAATGCAAAAGCTGCCGTAAAAGCCAGCGAAGCGATTCAGGTCAACGGCCTTCCCGCATATCGCGTGATCTCCGATGTCACGACCGAGCAAGGGGTGATTAGCCTGTCCTCCTATTTTATCCAGAAGGACAATAAGGTCTATGTGTTCCACGGCTACACTGGGCCGCAGCAATTCAACAACTATCTGCCTTCATTCAATCAGACCATGGGACAATTCAAACCGTTGAATGATCCCAGCAAAATCAACGTGAAGCCAGATAAGTTGGTGCTCAAACGGACCACACGACAGGGCTCGCTCCGGAGCGCTCTTCAGGAATTTGGCGTGCCTCAGGACCAATTCGAAGCCATCGCCATCTTAAACGGAATGCAATTGGACGATGCGCTTTCTGCAAACTCCCCGATCAAACTGGTCCAGCACAATTGAGGCAATGGGTTTAGAAATCTATGGCGTGATCCCTGGCGATTTTTAGAGCAAACCGCTCCATCGAACTTGTGCGAACGGACATTTTTGCGATCCAAGTTGGCCCATTCATTTTGGTCATTTAAGCAACTGCCAGAGCAAATGACCGAGCAGCGAGAGCGTTCGAAAATGATCGATAAAACGATCTTCGCTGCTCGGTCTTTTTGATCGGCGATGAGAAATAACCGCTGAATCGAAGGTTGAGATCGCGACAAAACATATCCCAGTGGAGCCGAATTGGATGAGCTTTGCGATTGAATGGCTGGGTTTCAATATGGTAGGAGCGAAGTCATCCATCTATAAGCAATAGTCATCGGCGATTTTTTTGGGTGAGATCTTATTACTGGATCGTGGCGAGCCTTTCAGCGTGTCTGTTTTGCCTTAACTGATCATTTTTAAGTTAAGCGATGTCAGTTCGGCCTGCTGTCTCCATCGGTCGATTGCGCAAGCTCCCCTCTCATCAGAAGCCGCCGCTTTTCAAATCCCGACTTGATAAAATCCCAAGGCAGTATGGTGTCAAATGGACGCGGTTGATGGATAAAATCAGGGTCTATTCCAGCCTGTTTCCATGCCGCAGACCAATCGACATGCTGAGTCAATTTGAAGTGGATCGCTTTGGCAATCCGCTGATCCCCCAATGAGAACATCCCTTGTAGAATTTCATCTTTGACATTTTTGCGTGCGACCTGCACTCCAGGGAGTTTTCTCAGTTCTCTTTCCAAGAATTTTCTTTTACGTCGAATTTCCGTTTCCCTCAGCATGGGACTCCATTGGAATGGCGTGAATGGCTTTGGAATAAAGGTATTGATGCTGACCATCAGCGAGACTGCTTTTTTTCGTTTGCTGGTGATCTTTTGGATGGATTTCACCAATTCGATAATTCCGACCAGATCATCCTCTGACTCGTTAGGGAGACCGATCATGAAATAGAGCTTCAGTTGTTGGACTTTGGAATAAGCGATGGCCTCAGCAGCATTTATGATCTGCTGATCTGAAAGGTTCTTGTGGATTAACCAGCGCAATCGTTCAGTGCCTGCTTCTGGGGCGAAGGTTAGCGAACGCACCTGCCCGCGCTCTAACACCTTCAGGAATTCCGGAGTGATCATATCCAATCGAAACGAGGATAGACCCAGCTCATAGCCCTGATCAACCAACGTCTCGCAAAGGGCATGGAGCTGAGGATAATCGGACAGTGCTGCACCGATCAATCCTATTCGACGCGTGTTCTGATGATAGCGGTCGATAGTGCTCAAAATTCGATCTTGAGAAAAAATGCGAAATGGGTGATAAATATGGCTGGCGGCACAGAATCGACAATAACGACCACAACCACGGCCGACTTCGACCAGAAACATATTTTTAAAATGGCAGTTCGGACTGATGATAGGCGAATATTGTGGATGATAACGATCGTTTGTGGAATAGACTCGGGCGATTGACTTATCCGCCTTTCGTGCTGGAAGATAAATCCCTGGCAATTCAGACAACTGATCAAGTGTTTCCTTTCGTTCCGAGCGCTGTTGCTTGCATTTTAGCATAGTTGATAAAAGTTGCCGAACCTGGGGTTCGATCTCGCCCAGATAGAAGAGATCGATAAATGGTTCGATCGGAGTGGGATTCATGAAAGCAATGGCCCCACCGGCCATGACCAATGGCTCCCTAGAATGGCGCTCTGCGGCAAATGGGGTTATGCCAGCATCAAGTAGAATTTGCACGAGATTTGGAAAATCTAATTCATAAGAAACCGAAAAAGCAATGATGTCGAAATCACGCAGATGGCGGCCGGTCTCCAATGTCTGTGCAATACCTGGAAATCGATCGTATAAAAAAGCCCGCTCGCATCGAACGCCAGGCATTTCATTGAACAGACGATAAATGGACTGAAACCCAAGATTCGCCATCCCCACAGGGTAGCTATTGGGAAACACGAGAGCAATGGAAAGCAATGATTCTGGTTCGAGCTCAACCAGGTTGCTCTCCTGCGCAAGATTGCTCTCGCGATACAATCTAAAATTCTCATAATTGGATCTTTTCATGCGAATCGAGTTGCAAATAGATAAGGCGAAAAATCCTCTTTTGGCACTGCACAATCTTTCAATTGGAATGCGATGATGTTATCACTCTTATTGGAATGAAGCTATCCAATAATCACTTCCGGCGATGCCATAGAATCCATCTCATCGGAGCCGCTCCCTTCAGATTGGTTCATCTGAGCAGAAACATTTTCTTGGTACATTGGAAGGGCTGCCCTGGTTCCAAGTTTCTTAATTGATATAAATAAACTCCGGATTTCAAATCGCGCCCTTGTTCATCTGTTCCATCCCAAAAGAGCTCATGCAGCCCAGCGGGATGATTGCCGCTGATTAGGGTACGCACCCGCTGACCCAGAATGTTGTAAATGTTCAATTCCACCTTCATCGCTTTGGGAAGAGCAAATTGAATGCGTGTCTGACCATGAAATGGGTTGGGCTCGCTGCGAAGCACCAAATTCTCTTCTGGCTTCCCTGATCTCTTCGCATCCAAGATCGCATTCGTCAAAGTGATAATTGTGTGGTCGTTCATTATCGCACGCGTAATGAGAAAATCAGTCTCATCAATGCAAATGTTTTGCTCCTTGGAGTCTAAGATAATCCGAAGGATTTCGCCCTCGCTCTTGCAGCCTGCCGCTGCTGCCATGGCGATATGTATTTTGCCATCGAATTTGCCATTGCTTTCCACCAAGAATTTCCCCCAAAGGCTGCCTGATTGGACAGTTTTAAATTTCAGCATGCTTGGCGGGTATTCCACAGTTAACATCAGGCTTTGGAGCGGCTCAGATAAACCTGCAATGAGGATCGGAACAGAAGCTTGACCTTGATCACGCCAAGCAATCGTCCCTATCTTTAATTGGGTTTGTTTTGAAACCGCTGATATATCTGCACTCCCGGCAATAAAATTTTCCTCCTGATCGTTTTGCCAATCGCCATTCACATCGCCAAGCACAACAGCGCACCAATGAATGGTTGTATCCGATCGGTGGATAAAATGACACGCATCTGGTCGGAATCGCCACGAGTCCGTGTGAGCGGCTCGCTCCGCATCGAAACACAAATAGCTCAACATCGAACGAGCATCCAATTCGGTGATCGAACTATCACGGGTTACATCAGCCGCAATTTTTTGGTCCTCTGATAATTTTTGCAGCCCTGCTAGATATCTTAATACCAAAACAACATCGCTTCCTTTGACCGCACCATGGCTCTTACCAGGTTTATTTGCGCAAATTGATATGTACCCATGCGGAATTGCTTCAAACAAATAATAACCAGACGAAGAGGTTGATGCCTGCCACTTGCCATTCTCATGAACCAATTCCAGTGTGACGTCCGATACTGGCTGACATTGGTTGAAATATTTCACGTTGCCGTCAACATTGCTGGCGTTGCGCTCCAGCACAGTGATATAATTCGATTTTATCGCACTTCGTTCGCCTGTCTTGCCCGCAATGGTCAATTGAACCGAAAAACAACCTGAAATTAGATATGAATGCACTGGATGCTGTTCTTTACTGATGCCACCATCCCCGAAATCCCAATGCCACCGATCGATCAATCCCGTTGAATGATCGTGGAAGGTCACATTCAGCGGCAAATAGCCGATCAAAGGCTCAGCCGAGAAATCTGGCTGCAGCGGTTCAGCGATGCAAAATGTTGAATCGCTCTGGTCTTCCATTCGGCTGATTTCATCGCTGATCCGAATCAAGCAGTTGCTGGATGGCACGGCGGGCACGGTCCAGGTGTAATGATGGATATTCGGTGCCCGTGCGATTTGATGCCAACTTGATCCAGCATCGCTGCTATAATGAATTCGCACAGTATCGCTGATCCGCTGGGACCACCATGTAATTTGCTGCTGGCTACCGATCTCCCAATACTCACCCCCATTGGGTGAAATCACTTTCATGCAGGCCATAGAATCGACCTTCAATTCGATTGGTACTGCGATCGGTCCATTCATCGCACGATACGCACTGAATTGGACTGTATCCCGATAAATTACTGGGCTAAGACCATTCAACTCTATTGAGACCGAAACGTCAGCATCGCCAATTCCTGTGCTGGGATTGATAAGAAGCCATTCGCTATTCGCCAATTTTGTAGCGGACCATTTCATCTCGCCCGCGCCGATGTTGCGAATCCGAATCGTCCGAGCTTCAGGGTTGTCACCGTGTTCCACTGCCTCGAATAATAATCGATCCGGAGTGACCTCCATGATGGGCTGGCAATTGGGAAATATGTGCAATATCGCATCGTTAGCAAAAGGAGGATCGAAAGTCTGCCCTCGCCCTCCGCTAAACAACAAAGTATCACCGCTATCCCCAGTTATTGGATCAAACCAGTTCGCCATAAAAAGCCCGTTCACCTGGCTCAAATCGACTTTGACTGGTCCCGGTTCGACGAGATAGACCAGAAACTCGGGCCGCGGACTGCTCAAACAGAAACCCCGATCCGCACGATCTGGGTCTGGACTAAATTCCCACCATTTGAGCCGCTCAAAAAATTCGTACATAATGCCCAAATAGCGAACTCCTTCGGACTCAAGCGCAGATGGGTCTACCGTTCGGATGGTTTTTTCGTGACCATAGCTGAGAAACCCGCCTCCGAACATAATGGCCCAAGCGTATTTGCGAATGCATTGTGCCGTGACGATTTTGCCATAATAATTTTTATCTTCATAGCCAAATTCGAGGTTCACCACTGGGATGTTATATTGCCGATCGACCAAAATAGAGCGATTCACTTCGGCAGGTGTGGCAGTGATCGGATAGCGGGGCAATTGCTGGAGTACCATCCCGAACCAATCCTGTCCCGCGAAAATGCGGCTGGTACCGAGATTATTCGGATCCCAATGATTCGGATGGTTTGAAATGAGGTGGCCGTATGGATCAAAGTTGTAGAACACGCGACCGTGATAGTGATAATCTTCGATCGTTCCGGCTTCGTCGAATTCGCCGACGAGGACCCAATAGAGCAAAGGATAAGCGGCGTATCGCGCGATCAAATACCGTTCCCAGCGCTCGAATTGCTCGCGGCGAAAAGTCATAAAGTGCTGGGCCCATGTGATAAAAAAACCAACGGCCATTTGAACCGAATCGAGGAAAGCCATTCGTCGGTCCATCCATTTATAGAACTCTGGATTGATGCGTTGCTGAGATTGCGAGATCCACAAGCTCCCCCCTTCGTTTTTTGGATTCGTGGTCCCAAGCGGTAATCCGCCAGTTCCAAGCACAAAATGAATGCCATTGAATTTTTGCTCTCTGCGCCGGATAATATATTTTTGAAATGAGCCATCGCTAAAAGGTACCCCATCGCTCATTAGGCACCAGTTGGTTTCACCCAACCAGAGAAACGGCGTTCCCTCGCTCAATCGGAAACTATAAGGAAAATCAGGATTCACTTGAAGGATGCCTGGCCGATCCGAAGGGACACATTCGAATTCGCCAGACAGGCTATCCAGCCCTGGGTCATTGGAATGGGTAATATAGATCCATCTCCCCGGTGCCGTAGGCATGATGCGAAATCGCCAGCAATTGCCCTCATACCAATAACCTTCGATTTCGAGATGGATCCCATTCGGTCCGTCGACCGAAACGGATAAAAATGCCTCAACATATGGGTTATTATAGCTGAGTTGGGCTTGAAACTCAGCTTCGAATAGCCCATATTGCGGCACTTTGCTTTTGATTGGATGCGCCAAAATACTGTCATGGAAGATTAGCGCAAATAAGCAACCGAGTGCAATCGAGAAACTCCCCCATGATCTCCACAAAACCAGTTTCTTCATCATGGTCTATTCAGCTAATTTGCATGTGAACTTGGTCTCCCCCACCTCGGATGGCTATTATCTGAATGCGGATTTGCACAGGAATCAAAATGCGTTTTCCCCACTTTATGAAGAACTCAGAATGAAATGATCAAAAGCGATTTTATAGAATTTCTAATTTTTTGATGAGCGACTCTCTCGGCCCCAAATTTCCATACAGTATCAAACAATTTAGTGATTTTTCCAATCAAGAAAAGCCGAGCTATTTTACATAATTTTGTCAAAAATGTCAAGATGAATCTTCTGGCTAAATATCGAGCTGCTTTGCGCCGCGGTGGATTTGTGAATGCGATAGGTAAGAATTGTCCCGCAGATTCATTAAGCTGAAATTTGCTCATCAATAATTCTAAGCTGTTTTTTATGCTATGAGATCTGCACTTGAGTGAGAGCTGAAAATAAGATCGAAGCATCCATCGAACGCTCAAGATACATGATTATTTTCACTTCGGAGCGGAACTGAATACATCGAGAGAGGTTATTATATCAAGTGTTTTTAAGATTCATTGGACTTGATTTTGATTGCAGCAGGTGAATCAGGCCATGTTAGTGAGTGATTAGAAGGTTCCTATCGTGAAAAGAATAAGCAAAACGGCGCTATACTTTGCCCTCTGCCTAATTGGATTGTATCTTTTGATTACATTACAGCCAGGAAGCTTGTTGCTCACTCGATTGGTTCAGCGACAATTGGCTGAATTCATCGAAATGCCAGTTCAGATTGATCACATTCAGACCAATTTGTTTAGCCGCATTCATGTGAAAAGCCTTTTGCTGGGATCCGTAGAACCCAACCAGCCCCCGCTTTTAAGCTTCAAAGAATTGCTTGTTCATTTCCATATTTGGGACTTCTTCAACAAAAAAATATCGCTCAAAAAAATAGAAATCGACCAGCTTGAGATTCATGTGCTCAAAGATTCGGTGGGTGAATTCAATCTCCCTAAAAAACTATTCACCAAAGAACCATCGCCCCCGGCTACGGTCAAAGAAGCGCCTGCCCGCTTTGAGGTAATGATTGATCAATTGCGTATCAATAATATGAGCATCGGATACTCAGAACAGCGCAATTCGCTCCGTGTGGAATTAATGCAAATGCAGATCAAATTGGATACCGAAACAGAAACTGATTACAAAATCGGCTGGCTGAGAGCTCGTACAGGAGAGCTTAGCTGGAAGCAAGCTTTGCAGCCTATCAACCAATTCGATGTCTTCTTCAAATTGGACCAAAGACAGATAGAAATCACAAAAGCGATTCTATCAACGCAGGATATTCAGCTCGCCGGAGCGGCTCGTTATCATTTTGAGGAACGATCCATCTATTCAGGCCATATAGATGGAGCTATTCAGCTCGATTTGTTGAATCATCTGCTGGCTGATCCAGACCAAACATCCTATCAAGGGCAATTGAGCCTTTCGGCTGACTTTTCTGGACCAATAGACCAGCTCTGCGCTTCGATGAGATTACAGCTTGACCAGGGAAAACTGGTTAAATTGCCAATCGAGGGACTTCATGCAGAACTCTCCCTTCAGGATGAAACTCTGCAACTGATCGATCTCTC
Organism: candidate division KSB1 bacterium; assembly: GCA_034506395.1. Classification (NCBI taxonomy): domain Bacteria; kingdom Pseudomonadati; species Candidatus Zhuqueibacterota bacterium. The sequence goes on from JAPDPQ010000013.1 coordinate 14,801, forward strand.
GGCAGCCATGCTAAAGGGTAACATATCAGCTCACGGTAAGCTGGGATTTGCGGATGACTCCATGAAATATCATTTGGTCCTCAGTCTGGATCGGCTGGACTTGAACGGATTATTACAGAAATTATCTGCAAAATCAACTGATCTAATCCAAGGCCAACTGAATGCACAATTTTCTTTGACTGGGAATACGAGCGATTGGCTGGGAATGACCGCATCGGCAGATTTTCGGTTATCCCAGTTAGAGATCAATTCCCAGAAATTCTCGGAAATCGTTGGCCATCTTTCCTATTCTTACAGGAATATCCATTTTCTGCTCGATGAAAACGGATCGCAATTACAGTTTTTGGGTCATATCGAACCCGATCAGTCAATTACGGGACAGCTCAATGCAAATCTACTGGACGTCGCCCCTCTCGCCAGCATCTCTGGGCTTTTTGGGCTTACTGGTCAGCTTCGATTGAACGCTCTTTTGTCTGGCAGCATTTCTAGTCCAATTGCTACCATTGAGCTTCATGTTCGCGACGGCAAATTTCAGGGCTTTCCAGTGAACGAACTGGATGCGACTGCTCTTTATGAATCGAGACAAGTGAAGATCTCCCATCTGCTTGCCACTGGTTGGTCAGGTGAACTATGGCCGCTGGCAGAAAGCCTGGCGTTGGATACGCTGGCTGGGAACCTCAGATATAAAATTTCCGCACAAGGGACATTTCAGAACTTGATCAGTCAGATCGAAGTTCAGTTGGATGAGCCGAGAATCAATGACATCAAATTAGAGCATGCCAAGCTTTTTGCCAGCAGCGCCGGAACCATTCTTACCATCGACTCGCTCCAGATCTATTGGCTGAATTATTGGCTTACTGCTTCGGGGCAATTTCACTGGCAGCCAGCATTGGCAACTGAGATGCTGTTCACAATTCATTCAAAAGATTCCTTAACTGAGAAAAAGGAAACTTACGGCTCGCTGCTATTGCACGGGAAATTGTCACATCGATTACTACAAGCCACGTTGGTAGGGAAATCGATCTCCCCAGCCCCGTTCGCTCAGTTGCTTGGGAAAACGGAATCGATCGGTGGAGTACTCAGCTTTGATGCTTCGGCGCATGGTCGACTCGACCATCCAGAATTCACCTTCCGCGGTCGATGGCATCATCCCACTTATCGGGGACACTCGCTCGATTCGGTAGCCACCGATTTCGAATACCGGGATCGAATGCTGACGATCGCACAGTTTCAAGCCACAAGTGACCATGGCATATTAACAATCGAAGGCCGTTGGCCAATTCTTCCCGAGGGAAACAAAATATCAGAACCATCACATCCAAAGCTATCGCTTTCCGCTGATAATTTCGATTTGGGATTTATCACCGGGTTTCTGCCCGATTCGCTGCAGGTTTCTGGCAAATTTTCAGGTGAGATCGATTTGAAAGGTTGGAGACCTCAGCCAAAATTAACAGGTCATTTCAAAATCGATGATGCGATAACGAAACTGCCCAATTTGATGCTATCTTCCCTCGAGCTGCAAGCCAATTTCAAGGATTCTGAATTTCAAATGGAGCAATTTTCTGGCAAAATCAATCAATTTCCGTTTAGATTCCAGGGAGAAGCGCATTTTGAACCTTTTGCCAGATTTGAAACGCGACTTCATGGCGAAGTAATGAATTTGGCTCAATTGCAATTCCAATTCAAACGCAATGAAGATCATGCGATCGTTGGCTCATTAAATGTCTCAGAGTTTAACCTCAGCCATCTATTTGAACTGCTTTCAATCGACCTCCAGCCGAAAGGGGAAATCGATATTCGCGCAGAAATAAGCGGTACAGATTCCAACCCAACGATCGCCGTTATGCTACACAGCTCTAAAATTGCTTATGAGACCGCCCAGCTCGATTCTCTGATTCTTCGAGCTACCTACTCAAATCATCAGATTTCTTTGACGCAATCTGGGGCAAAAGTCGGCGATGGGCTCGTTCGATTGGAGGGTCAGTTGCCGCTGGCTGTCTTAATCAATGACAGTTCCAAAACATCTGATCAATTGCTCCAATTTCATTTCACGGCCCAGGAACTTGCCATCGATTGGCTGCGACCGTTTTTCCCAGGCTTAGAATTGTTGCGTGGAAAGGTTAATTCCCGCGTGCTCTTCTCTGGCACACTGGGGCAACCCAAGGCCGAAGGTTCGATTGATCTCAATTCTGGTTTGATCAAACTCAAAGGAATTGAACCAGAAATTAGCGACATCTCCTGCCGCATCGAATTTCTGGGCGATACAGTGACCATCGCGAATTTGACAGGGAAGGCTGGGACTGGAAGTTTCCTTGCTCAAGGGTGGACCATCTTTAGCGAAAATGGACTTTCCGCTACCAATTTCAATCTCAGCATGGAAAGAATCAAGCTGACCCTTCCGAAGATCGCTATGGCTGGCATCGAGCGCGGGGAAATGACCTTGGTCCAATCGGGCGAAAATTATCGGATCCAAGGTAACATTCGGCTCAGCGAAACGAGATATATTCAGGACTTTCGGCCGCGCCTCAGCCAGTTCTTAACCCGACTGCCGAGCCGATCCAGCATCGAGCCCGACCCGGCATTGAACCATCTTCAACTCGATATCCTCTTTCAGGGGAATGAAAACATTTGGATCGATAATAATCTCGCTAAATTGCAACTTTCGGCCAATCTCAATCTGACGGGAACATTGGCCCAGCCAAATATTGCTGGTCGGGTCATCATCCACAAAGGATATGTGCTTTATCTCGATCGCAAGTTCAGGCTAACCAGCGGCTCATTATATTTCAGCGATCCGCAGCGGATCAATCCATTGATAGACGTTACGGCAGTTTCCGAGGTCACAGATTACCAGGGATCGAAAGAGACGAAATACACCGTTACATTAAAGCTATCTGGGTTGCTGGAAAAATTGGATTTTTCGCTCACCTCCGATCCAGTATTGGATCGCGCCAATATTGTTTCCTTGCTCACGTTAGGCCGTACCCGGGAAACACTAATTCCGCAATCCTCCAATGGTCAACGAACATCGTTGCAACAGGTGATGCTAACTCGGTTTCAGGAGCTCGGTGCGCATCGATTGGCCGATTTCACGGAACAAAAATTAAGCGAAGCGCTCGACTTGGAAAATATCACCATCGAGGGCAATCTGTTACGATGGGATCGGGCTTGGGCGCCACGGATCACTGCGTCCAAGCGGCTATCTGACCGGTTCAATATCACCTATTCTACCGTGGTGGGCCATGCGACCGAGCAACAGATCAAGCTGGGTTATCAATTCTCGAAGTATTTTTCGATCATCGGTAATACCGGCCAAGTTGGTCAATCCGGCCTTGATCTGAAATTTCATTATAAGTTCTATTGATTCATCTGGCACTATTTAGCCTGCGGTGGATTGATTCATTCCATCGATGTTATGATTTAAATGACTGAGTTGGGTCGACCATTTTTGTCGATCCTTTGGGTCAAATGATTGGCTTGGATTATAGAAAAATGAACAAATTTAATTAGTTTAGACCAAATGAATATCCTTTCTTCATTTCGTTTCTGGAATACTTCGTTGCTATGGCATTGAAAAGAAACATCATTCTTTCTATCATTATTTGTTGGGGGTGGGCTTTTATCTTGACTACCGAGAACACGATCGCCCAAACGCGATATAAAATCGCCCAAGTGCGCTTTGAAGGAAATGAGCGATTTTCCGATGCGACTTTGCGGCGGTTAATGTTAAGTCGGCCACACCGCTGGTACGCCAAAAGCTATTTTCGACCCGAAATTTTTCAGGATGATCTGGAGGCGATTAGCAATTTTTATTTGAATGAAGGCTATTTAGAGGCCAAAATCATTGACCATCAAGTCCAAATCGATACTTCATCCCAGAGGGTGAACATTCAGATCCGCATCGAAGAGGGCGTGCAGACCCAAATTTCGGACATTGCTTTTTTTGGAAATCGAGCATTTTCCGATTCTGTTTTAATGCGGAAGATCAAATCCGCCGTCGGAAAACCATTCCGAAAAAATGTTTTAGAGGACGATCGCTATCAGATATTGTTTCATTATGCGAACCAGGGATATATCGAAGCCAACGTCACACCATCGCTCAAATTGAACGCTGAAACCCATGAGATGCTGATCGATTTTAATATCGATGAAGGGCCATTGGTGAGCATTGGCGCTATCAAATTAGAGGGGATTAAAAAAACTCGGCCCAAAGTGGTATTTCGCCAACTGGCTTTTCGATCGGGAGATACATATAACTATGCGAATATTTTGATCAGCCAGCGCCAGCTTTATCTTACAGGCTTGTTCTCAAACGTAATCATTCGACCCGATGAGAAAGCAGACACTCTTCCAACGATTCGGAACATCAGGATCAGTCTTGAAGAGAGGAAAAATGGTGAGATGAATTTTGGATTTGGTTATGGAACGTTGGATCGACTGCGCGGCTCGGTTGAATTGCTGCACAATAACCTTTTTGGCACTGGACGCCAGGCTGGCATATCTGGCTTTGCCAGTGCCATTGCACGTCGCGCAGAGCTCTCTCTTACTGATCCCTGGTTATTCGGCTCCAAAACCAAGGCCGACCTCAATGGCTACTTTGAGCAACGCGATGAACCAGCCTATAACCTTGATCGTCATGGTTTCAAATTTACACTTGGAAAAAAATTGGGTAATTTTTCCAATTTGAATCTCAGCTATCGCTACGAAATCGCTCAGCGCACGGATAAGCTAAATGGCTTAGCACCAAGACCGGATGATAAGGGCAACACCAGAAGCCTCACTGGACTATTGATCCGAGACTCCCGAGACGATCTGATCAATACCACCCGTGGCTCCTTTGCATCGCTGAATTTTGAGTCCGCCGGAGCCTTTCTTAAAGGCACGGCCACTTTCTACAAGACCATTATTAATTTCCGCTATTTCTATCCGTTAAATCAGCGTCTGGTCATCGCTTCCGCGCTCATGGCTGGATGGATGGATCGATATGGGATCAATGATGAGATCCCTATTCAAGAACGTTTTTTCTCCGGGGGTGCAACATCGCTTCGTGGTTTTAAAGAAAAATATGTTGGCCCCAAAAATGAGCTCAACAGTCCCGTGGGCGGAAACGTCCTATTGACTCTCAATTTGATCGAATGGCGCTACACGTTCTATAAAAAATTTTCCGCCATCAGCTTTATTGATATGGGAAACGTTTGGAAAAATGCCGAACAGTTGCGAAAATTCAATCTGCGGAAGACCGCTGGTATTGGACTCCGGTTCAATTCGCCGCTGGGCATTCTCAGAGTTGATTACGGATTCAAACTCGATCGACGCCAGGATGAATCCAAAGGGGAACTGTATTTCTCCGTTGGGCAGGCATTCTGATCCTCATCCTGGCACGTGTTGCAACAGCAGAGGATCATCCTAAAAAATAATGTCCCACGGATATCAAAGCCATTCCAGATGATCATATTGAGAGACTAAGCAGCTTTGAACCATTTTCCCAAATTCGCAAGAAAAAAGGTTACATTGATTGGACGAGAGCCACATGACGTTCGAATATCAAAAATCGTTTCGCTTCTTTGCGCAAATCGCAGGGGGATTAGAAGAATTGGGGTGTCAGGAATTATCCGAGCTCGGCGCTGAGGAGATCGACCCTGCGTTTCGCGGTATCTATTTTTCGGCTGATCATGCCACCTTGTATCGCGTTAATTATTGCTCTCGCCTCATCACTCGCGTGCTTGCCCCGCTTATCACATTCGATTGCCCCGATGAGCTGACATTGTACCGAGTCGCAAGAAGCATTGATTGGAGCAAATTGTTTTCGATCCATCATCGTTTCGCCATATTTGCCAACATCTCGCATAGCAAGATCACCCATTCTCAATTTGCCAGCCTGCGGCTGAAGGACGCCGTCGCCGATGCCTTTCGCGATGCGACTGGCGAGCGGCCCAGTGTCGACCGTGAAAATCCCGATGTTTGGATTAACCTCCATATCGAATCTGATCAAGCCACTATCAGCATTGATGCTTCTGGAGGATCGCTGCATCGGCGCGGGTATCGGAAACGATCGGTCGAAGCGCCCATGCAGGAGACGGTCGCGGCAGCCATAATTCGTTATGCAGAATGGGTTGGCCAAAGACCACTCTATGATCCCTTATGCGGATCTGGCACCTTGCTGTGCGAAGCGCTTATGGCCTATTGTCAGGTTCCTGCTGGCTATTTGCGCGACCGATTCGGGTTCCAAATGCTCCCTGATTTCCAAGCTGACATTTGGCGACAAATTAAAAACCAAGCCGATCAGCAAATGCAGGCACTGCCCGATGGATTGATCGCTGGCAGCGATATCTCTCATAAAGCGATTCAAGCTGCAACAACCAACATTCATAGCCTTCCATTTGGAAACCGTGTCCATTTATCGATCATGGATTTCAAAGACATCGCTAACCTGACCGACAACACCATTCTGTGTAACCCACCCTACGGCATTCGGCTCGGCGATCCGCAAAATTTGGGACAATTTTATAAGGCGTTGGGCGATTTTCTGAAGAAGAAATGCCAGGGAGCGACAGCGTACATTTATTTTGGTAATCGAACGATGCTGAAGCATATTGGCCTTCGACCCGCATGGAAGAAACCCCTGGAAAACGGTGGGATTGATGGCCGGCTGGCAAAATTTATTCTATACTGAAGCCCTTTCAATCGTCCTCCCTTAAGCTGAGCTCCTCTTTTCATTGTTGAAAACAGGATCTATCAATGAGATCCAAAAGAAGAGGGTGATCTTTAAAATGCTTCAGTTTGTGACTCGTGACTTTAAACCAATCGACAGAATCGTTGTGGGGATCTGTCTCGAAGTTGCCCGATCGAGACGCAGCAGATCGCTACGATGCTGATGTCAGAATCAAAGGATTGCCTGCTGCAATTCTTCTTTCTTGCCATCCCTTTAACTACTCACTTGCTCATAAATCAAACGCAAGCCATCGAGGGTGAGAAACGGTTCGACGCGTTCGATTTTATGAGTATAGGGAGCTACAACAGTGGCGAGACCGCCGGTGGCAATCGTGCGGACAGGATTGCCAAGCTGTCGCTCGATCCGGTCGATCAACCCATTGATCAATTCGACCGTGCCGAACATTAAGCCGGACTGGATGCTGGTCTCGGTGGTTGTGCCGATCACGGACGGAGGGAATTTCAATTCTACTTTAGGCAGGCGAGCGGCTCGTTGATGCAACACCGAAGCGGTTAGCTCAATGCCTGGGGCGATGATCCCGCCCAAATATTCGTTATTTTTCGAAACGACATCAAAGGTGGTGGCAGTGCCAAAATCGAGGACCACCAAAGGGCCGCCGAAGAAATGATAGCCAGCGACGGCATTACAAATCCGATCGGCGCCAACGGATCGGGGGTCATCATACAAGATCTTCAATTTCAAAGGTAATTCAGAGCTCACTTCAACTGGCTTCAAATTCAGATGTTGCTCCAGCAATCTGGTGAACACTGGCGTCAGGTTGGGGACGACGGAAGAAATGGCAGCCCCAGTTAATCGATCAGGTTGGATGCCGCTTGCGCGCAGCATCGCCGAGAGCATGATCCAGCACTCATCGCTGGTACGCCCTGTCTGGCTGGACAACCGCCAATGCGCCTTCAACTGCGTCCCTTCATATATGCCGACTACCACATTAGTGTTGCCGATATCAATCGTTACCAGCATAGCCCTCCTAAAATAGCAAGTCTCCCGTGACAATTTTCTTCAGCTCACCATCCCTGGTCCGCAACATAAGACAGCCCTGTTCATTCAGATCTTCGAAAATGCCCTCAAGCCGTTCATCGTCCTGGATGATGGTGACCTGTTTCCCTAAATGCGGACAGCGTTTTTTCCAATTGGAAATGATGGGCGCAAAGCCCTGATGTTGCATGGTTTGATAATTTTTTTCGAGCTGAAGTAGGATTTCGGCCAATAGCTCGGAGCGGTCAATTCGCAAATTCGATTCTGCCCGCAACGATGTCGCCCGATCACGGAACTCCTCAGGGAACTCGTGTGGTTTATGATGGACATTGATGCCGATCCCAAGGATAATAAAGCGAATTTTGCCATTTTGGAACTCAGCCTCAGAGAGAATGCCACAGATCTTTTTGCCATTGAGCAATAGATCGTTGGGCCATTTCACTTCTGGCTTTAGGCCAGTGAAATTTTCGATCCCCTCTGCAACGGCAACCCCTGCAAGAAACGGGATTAACCCGACCTGATCAGAAACGATGTTGGGCCGCAAGACGACAGAAAACCACAGTCCTTTGTTGAACGGTGACTCCCAACGCCGATTTTTTCGTCCTCGTCCCCGAACCTGTTGCTCAGCAATGACCAAAGTCCCCTCCGGCTCCCCCTGGATTGCTCGATTGTGAGCGAACTCGTTGGTCGAACCGATACTCCAGAACGAGTAGATCTTCTTTGCAAACAGCTCAGTTTTTATCACCGATTTCAATTTATCTTCAGATAAAAGATCGAAACCCGCTTTATCCTTCATGGCTCGCTCTGCTCCCACTTGATCCAGGTCCTGCTTTCTTAAAATGATTAATGAATCGACCAAAACTGCGGTCATGAGACTCACTGCGCATGTCGCTGCTTTTGACGCGCGGCATAATATTCCTTTTCGCGCGGATGAAAGGTTCGATGCACCTCCTTCAGATATTCGCGATCAAGATGCATGTATATTTGGGTGGTGGCAATATTCACATGTCCCAACATTTCCTGAACCGCTCGGAGATCGGCACCGCCTTCGATTAGATGTGTCGCGAACGAATGTCTTAGTGTATGGGGCGAGACTGGCCGAGTAATGCCCGCCTGGAGCACATATTTCCTTAGAATTTTCCAGAAGCCCATTCGGGTAAGTCCCTTACCTCGCTGGTTAAGAAACAACGTGCTCTCGTTCTCGTTTTTGAGCAGCATCGGTCGACTGCCTTGGAGATAATGCATTACAGCGGCAATGGCCTGTTCGCCAATGGGGATCAATCGAACTCGGCTCCCCTTGCCGACCACTTGAACCAGTTGATCATCCAGCATCAGATCATGCAACTTGACCGAGATCAGCTCTGAAACCCGCACGCCCGTGGCATAAGCAAATTCCAATAGTGCTCGGTCGCGGAGTCCCAGCACAGTGGACGTGTCTGCTTGCTCGATCAGCCGCGCAACTTCGGCCTGATCCAAAACCTGAGGCAGCCGCTTAGCCAACCGAGGCGAACTCATCGAATCAGTTGGATCGCTATCGGTGAGATTCTCGGTGACCAAGAAGCGATGGAACATCCGTAGCGCCGATAGATTGCGCGCGATCGTGAACGTCGAAAGATCGCCGTTGTGGAGCTGGGTGATGTAAGCGACAACATCTGCAGGCTTGACATCATTTAGCCGCTCGATCCCACGCCTCGAGAGAAAGTCGATGTATTTGACCAGGTCTGAAGCATAAGCCGAGATGGTGTTCGCTGCCAAATTGCGCTCCACCGTCAAAAAGGTGATAAAATCATCAAGCTGTTGATCCATGTGTCAATATGTTGATCCTTGCAAAACGACTGGATTGCAAAAGAACGATCGCTGGACGATGAAATGTTCCTATTTTTTGCTGGGACAGGCTTTCACGCAAATGCCGCAAATGTGAAGGTTCAAATTTTTTTTCTTGCAGAAAAAATCGAGCAATTCAAAACATTTCTGGAAATTGTGTTCGCTGGCCTGGTTGCCAATAGCCTGGACTGGACAGGCTGCCACACAGGCGTAGCAATCACCGCATTGGAAAGGCTGAGGTGCGCCATCAGGCAAGGGCAGATCGGTCAACACAGTGACCAGCCGGAGCTGAGAGCCATATTTTTTGGTGACCAGCAGATTATTTCGGCCATGCCAGCCGAGCCCTGCCTTGAGCGCCACATGGCGATGGGATACATGCCCAATCTGGCGTTTCCAGTCGATCACCTGCGAGGCTGCAATCGGCAACGCGCGATAACCCGCTTCCTGAATTCTCATGCTTAACAAGAATGCCAATTTGTCCAATTGGATATTAGCCTGTCGATAATGCCAGCTATACAACATCGTTGGATGGTCAACAATACCGTTCAGCACCGCCGAAGAGAGCGGCACGCCCATCGAGACCGCATGGGTGAGGCCTTCTAATTCCTGGGGCGAAAGATAAAATTGGGACTTCAATTCATCAATGGAACAACTTCCGTACAGCGGCACCTCATGCTGCGCACAAAATTCTGTTATGAATTTCCAGGCCTCATCCTTCGTCATGATTTGACTTCCTTTGATGAATTTAAAACATGTTCAGTAAGCGACAGGGCGATACCGCTCAGCCACACCTCTGGCCCTAAATTGGTAAAATCGCCAGATAGCACCGAGCGATCCACATTGGCGTACATGGCGCATCCAACCACGCGCTCCACAACCAAGCCAGAGACCTTCCCATTCGCCTCGCTGTAAAATGTCACCTCCCCCAGCAGCTCACTCACCACATATCCAGTGCAAAAGTGCAATTGAAGCTGAGTTAGTTTCGTATTCACTGAGATCAGATTGCCAACTCGATCTCCAATTTTGATATTAGGGTAAATCTCCAGAACCAATCTCCGATCGGTCGCAGGATCTTCCACTACGAGCCGGTAATTATTGCCCTGATATTTCCAAGCACAATTTAAAACTTTTGCAATTTCATCAATCGCAGCCTCAGTGAAAATCTCGCCCATACCAGCCTCATTTTTTCACGACATTCATTGCTTTGGGGCCTTTCTCCCCCCAGAATATCTCGAACTCGACATTCGTCCCCGGTGATAATGTCCTAAAACCCTTATCCTGAATAATGTCGGTGAAATGCACAAAAACATCCTCTCCGGTTTCGCTTTGAATGTACCCGAAACCTTTCACATCATCAAACCACTTCACCACGCCGCGATGCATTGATTTCGTTAACACCATGATCTGATCGACCCGAAAGTTGCTCTCAAGTTACTCACTCGCCACTCCAATTTGATCGCCAAAGCGCGTGACAATCGAAATTCGAATTCCTTTTTTTCAAAACTCTGAATTGATCTCTGTGAAGCTCATTTGCTCCAGAAGATGTGTTCCAGCTAATCAGATTCTGTTGCAAGATTTCAAAAACGCGATGAAATGTCATGCCTGCGCATGTAGGCATCTCTAATCTCTTACTCCTTTTGATTATTAAAAAGATTTTTGCATTTGCAGCAATGACACGGCATAATCCAATTCTCCATTTTGCAATAGAAGCTAATTGCTCAAGAAGCATTTTGTACCCTAAATTGAGAAGTATTGAAAAACTCAAAATTGAATCGTTTTCGAAATCAAATGATCAGCTCATCCTTTCTGGGAACTGCGGCTTGTAATTGTCTCACAGCATCGATGATATTGGGCTGCTGGAAAATGGCGGTTCCAGCTACCAACACATTGGCCCCAGCACGCACCACCAATGGCGCAGTTTTTGGAGAAATCCCTCCATCCACTTCGAGGTAAATATTTCGGTCCAGCTCCTTGATCATTCGGGCGATCCGAGAAATGATGGGGAGGGTCGCAGGGATAAATTCCTGTCCCCCGAATCCGGGATTGACAGTCATGACCAGAATCAAATGCACCTCAGGCAGGATCGCTTCGATCTGACAAGGGCTAGTGCCTGGATTCAATGACACCCCAGCCAATGCGCCAGTGTTTTTGATAAGCTGCACACTGCGATGAATATGGTTTACAGCCTCGATATGGACCGTGATCATGTCCGCACCCGCCTCACGAAATGCGGGGATCAGAAAATCTGGTTCTTCGACCATCAGATGCACATCTAAAAACAAATCGGTCATGCGCCGGACCGCTGCGACTATCATTGGGCCGAATGTCAGGTTAGGCACGAAATGGCCGTCCATGACATCGATATGGATCCATTTCGCCCCAGCGTCTTTCACTAAGGCGAGTTGCTCTGGCAATCGGCCGAAATCAGCCGCCAATATCGAAGGAGCAATAATGACCATTAACTTTTATCCTCACCATCTCATGATGCTTCGTCCCACGACCATTTGCAATAACCCAGGCCAGCAATCCAACATTCGAATTGCTCAGTCGCGGCCAGGCAGGCTACTCACCCACAGCCGAACCAATTCGCCGCGTGGCACCTGCTCTTTTGCCCGAGGAAATTGATCGATCACGGTCTCTGGGAGTAGATCCGATTTTTCCTCGTAAAAAATTTCGCCGACGCTCAGGCCGTTATTGGCAATAACCCGTTGCGCATCAGTCAAATTCATCCCCACCAAATCAGGAACCACCACCAGTTCGGCGTTCGATATAACCGTGAAATTTACTGTGGTGCCGATCTTGACTTCGCTGCCAGCCGGAATGCTTTGAGCAACCACTTTTCCCACCAATAAATAATTGCTGCTATCCGACGGCTCATAATAAATCTTACCAACAGTCAGATCGAGATTTTCGAGCATGAAAATAGCATTTCGCTCTGATTCTCCGATCAGGCGCGGCATCGTAACAGTTGGCTCCCCTTTGCTGACGATCACATAAATCCGACGGCCTTTTTTCACCGTCGCCCCAGGCCTCGGATTTTGAGACATAATCGTCCCAATGGGGAACTCGCTTTTGGAATCGAACTTCTTCGCCTCTTCGACGATTTTAAGATCGAGGCGATCTAATAATTCGCGCGCATCTTCATAGAATAGATTGGTCAGATCTGGGACCGTGATCGATTGGCCATGACGGGTATACAACGGCATCACGATTTTATCAATAATCAAATAGAACAGGAGCAATCCGATAAAAATCTTTCCGATTGCCTTAGCGATACGATTCCAGTCCAAGTCTTTCAAAGGTATCATGCTTTTTCCCCTGCTTCACGATTTCCTCAATCGAACCGCAAACGATCCATCCATTCCATGCACATGGGGAAGCGTCAAAATATAACCTTCCGGCGTGGTCACCGAGCCCGGAACAAAGCGCGATGCGGGCTCAATAGAAAACTCTGGCCGTTGTTTAAGGAATTGTTCGATGATTTGCTGATTTTCAGCTGGCTCAATGGTGCAGGTACAATAGACCATCACCCCGCCTGGTTTCAGCAACGTCGCAGCATTGTGGATCAATTGCATTTGAAGTTGAACTAACTCTTGGATTTGTTCTGGCGTTCGTTTCCAGCGGAGGTCTACCCGCTTGGCCAGCACCCCCAATCCAGAACACGGCGCATCCAAAATCAACCGATCAACTGGCTCACAGTGGAACTTTGTACCATCAGCAAGGATCGGGTGCACTGATTTTAATCCCAGTCGATCGCGGTTTTTGGCTACCAAATTGAGGCGAGATTCGTTTACATCGACCGCGATAATGTGGCTACTGTCTTGCGTCAACTCCGCGATGTAACTGGCTTTCCCCCCAGGGGCAGCACAAAGATCGATAATCCGCTCGCCAGGCTCAGGTTGCAACAACTGGCACGCCAACCCAGCACTGACATCCTGAACTGAGAAATATCCCTGTTGGAAGGGCGAAAAATTCCACAGATTGGTTAAGTGATCGACATACAAAAAATCACTCAGATATTCCGTCGCTTGGGCTGTTATCTTGTCTCGAGCTAACATCTCCTGAAGTTTAGCTGGCTCCGATTTTAAGCGGTTTACGCGGATCGATAATTGAGGATTCACATTATTAGCCTGACAAAGGGCTAAGGTTGCATCTCTCCCCCATTGATTGATCCACCGCTCTACCAACCATTCAGGGTGCGAGTAGCGAATCGCTATGGCAGCGATGGGATCTCGATCCACATCTGGATATTCCACAGACGGCAATCCCTTTTGCACTGCGCGGAGCACCGCATTGATCTTCCGCGCCCAGAATTTCCCCCCCTTTTTCTTGCCCAGCTCCACAGCCTCGTTGATTACGGCATAAGCAGGAACTTTATCAAGGAAGAGCAATTGATAGCACGCAGCATCAAGGATATAGTGCACAAATCGAGGAGCCTTGCCATAGTTTCCCTGATAAAATTTCGATACAATCCATTCCAGACGTTTGCGCCAGCGAACGGTCCCATAAAAAATCTGTTGAATCAAGGCGCGGTCCAATTCGCTATATTGCGATCGGCGCATCTCAGATTCGTATAGCAAATCCGCATAAGCATCGCTTTGATCGAGACGATCGAGCAGTTTGAGGACACAATGGCGCGGAGCTAACTTCATAAGTGAGTTCATATTTTCTGTGGAACTACCCTCTATCAACTTCAGTCATCGCACGGAACCGGCGAAAGAATTATCTCAAACGTACCCATTCGGCCCGCTAATTCAGTAACTCCCCGATCCGCAGCCGATGACCCCGAAGATATTCTGCGGTAGACATCCTCCGCTTGTTTTCCGGTTGAAGCTCGGTGATTGCCAGCACACCTCTTCCTGTTGCAACGAAGATAGCCTCTTTATTGATATCGATGATCTGTCCTGGCAAACCAGGAGCAGCTACATCAGGCGTCACGACGTGAGCCCGACAAATTTTCAATTCTTGATTTTGATAATACGTGAATGCTCGCGGGAGCGGCGAAAGCCCGCGAATCAAATTATAGATGGCAAGAGAATCTTTCTGCCAATCAATATGGCAAATTTCTCGGGTGATTTTAGGGGCACGAGTGACCTCCCCTTGTTGCGGATGGCGTGGTGCCCGCCCACTTTCAATCAAATCCACTGTTTCCAGCAGCAAATCAGCGCCAATTAGACTCAACCGATCATGCAGCTCGCCAGCGGTCTCATCGGGAGAAATGGGAATAGCTCGCTGCAAGATCCAATTCCCCGCATCTACCTGTTGTTCGATAAAAAAAGTGGTCACCCCCGTTTCACTTTCACCATTAATAATGGCCCAATTAATGGGCGCTGCTCCGCGATACTTCGGCAATAAGGAAGCATGTAAATTAATTGCCCCTTGGCTTGGAATTGTAAAAACCGCTGTTGGCAAAATGCGAAACGCCACCACAACATATAGATCTGCCGGTATCTGCCTGAGCGCTGCAATAAACGAATCCTCCGAGAGCTTCTCTGGGGTTAGGACTGGAATACCGTGGCGTTGTGCGACCTGCTTGACCGGCGTTGGAGAGAGCTTTAAGCCTCGCCCCACTGGCTTATCCGGCCCAGTCACGACTGCCAGCACCCGATGGTGGCTGGCAATCAGTTTTTCCAAGCTGGGGATCGCAAATTCTGGTGTTCCCATGAATAGGATATTCATCTATCCGCCCTTTTTCATATATCGATCCAGAGAACTGTTGCGTCAGCCGAAATATCGCCATGATGAAAATTCAATTCGCCCGCCAGCTATCTGAAGGATAGCTACGGACGGTCCGCAACTAAGCGACTTCTTTCATGAGCATCATTTCTTCATCTGCAATGGCTTTCAGCTCTTTTTTGAGCATTTGCTTTTTCAATGGACTGATGCGATCGATGAACAAGACGCCGTTCAAATGATCAATTTCATGTTGCAGGACTCGGGCCAGCAAGCCATCGAAGTCATCCTCATGATTTGCGCCATCGACAGTCTGATAGCGAAGCCTGATTTTTTCAGGACGCTTCACCTCGGCACGGATCTCGGGGATGCTTAAACAGCCTTCTTCTAAAACCGATTCGCCCTCCGCCGCGAGGATGACAGGATTGATATATGCTGTTGGCTTGCCGTCTTCAAAAATTAAGCTATGATCGACCACCAGCAGCGCGATCGATTCCGCCACTTGAGGTGCCGCTAAACCAATGCCACCTTCAACCTGCATGGTCAAGATCATATTCTCGATCAATTTTTCAATCCATGGGTCGATCTTTTCCACTTTTTTGGCCTTCATCCGCAAAATCGGATTGCCGTATTTTATGATTCTCAATTTCTCCATTTTCCATCGTCTATCGAAGTTCAGTGGGCGGATATGATATCTCTTTGAATCAGTGAGTCGCACAATCGCCCAAATTCTCGTTCCTCAAATTACGCCTTCTCTACGACCTGTGCTACCGAGCTCTTTACCAGTTCAATCTTGGTATTATCATCGATTTTCACGACAACCGTATTCTCTTTGTCTTTGACGCTTAAAACCGTTCCATAAATACCACCAGCAGTGATGATCTTATCCCCCTTCTTAAGGGCATCAAGCATCATGCGATGCTGCTTTTGTCTTTTGGCCTGTGGGCGAAAAATAAGAAAATACATGATCGCAAAGATCAAAATAATCGGCAACCACAATGCCAATGGATTGGCCTGTCCCTGGCCACTTGCCGGTCCAGCCATGAGTAGAACGAAATTTAACACCTATTTTCCTCCTCAAATTGATACATGATGATGAATTGAATTGATATGATTGTCCCTTGTGTCTTCTATAACCATGGCGCTGTCTGAAAAATAGCGTGCCAGAAATTGATTTTTCCACTCCGAGTATCGATCCTCTAAGATCGCTTGTCTTGCCCGGCGCATCAGTTCCAAATAAAAATACAAATTATGGAGACTAACCAGCCGCATTCCTAAAATCTCTTCCGCCTTAAATAAATGCCGAATATATGCTCGGGTAAAGTTTCGACAGGTATAACAACAGCAAGCCTCGTCGATCGGCCGAAAATCGTCTTTATAGGTAGCATTTTTGACCACCAATGGGCCATCGAACGTGAATGCCGTACCTTTTCGTCCATTGCGCGTTGGCATCACACAATCGAACATATCCACTCCCATTTCGATCGCTTGCACCAGGTCCTCTGGTTTGCCGACACCCATCAGATAGCGCGGCTTATTCTCGGGCAAAATTTCAGTACAAATCTGCGTCATCTCGAACATTGCATCCTTTGGTTCCCCGACCGATAAACCGCCGATCGCGTATCCTGGGAAATCCATTTCTACCAGCGCATTGGCACTGTGCCTTCGGACTTCAGCATATGTGCTGCCCTGTACAATGGCAAACAACGCTTGGTCATAGCCGTAGAGCGGATCACTGTTTCGAAAGGCCTCCAACGAGCGACGCGCCCAATCCAGCGTGATCTCGTTGGATTGGATGGCCTGATCTAACGGGCATGGATAGGTTGTGCATTCATCCAGCACCATCATAATATCAGAGCCCAATTTGCGCTGAATTTGAATCACCCGCTCTGGCGTAAAAAAATGATATGACCCATCGAGATGCGATTGGAACTGCACTCCTTCGAACTTAACTTTATTCAAATCTGCCAGGCTGAAGACTTGATACCCGCCGCTATCCGTAAGTATTGGCCGCGGCCAACTCATAAAACGATGCAAACCGCCGGCGAAGTGGATCAGATCTTCTCCGGGGCGCAGATAAAGATGATAAGTATTCCCCAATATGATTTGAGCCCCAATTTGTTCCAATTCATCTGGAGAAAGCGTCTTCACCGTGCCTTGCGTTCCCACTGGCATGAAAATGGGCGTTATGACCTCGCCGTGCGCCAGAATAATTCTTCCCGCCCGAGCAGAAGTTAAACGATCTTTTTTTTCTAATTCGAACTTCAAAATAGATTATCGGATCTCATAATTCATGTTTAATTATCCATCAGCCATCAGGCGATCTCCAATGATCGACTTTGACATGTGATAATTATCGGTTATCAAATAAAACGATTGGCAATTTCCTCATGGTCTCATTCATGAAGAAGCAGCACGATGTTAAAGGACATTATCCATAGCTAACAACCTTTTCAAGGCTTGTAATGGCTTCTTCCGCTGCTTCCAAATTCATAACCGATTTTGAAATGCTGAGGCTCGTCCTTTGCCGTTGATTAGCGCTCGAACGAGAGCTCGAATTTTTGTCATTCCGACCGAAGGGAGAAATTAGTAAGTTCAGCAATCTAGATATAACCAGATTCCTCACTTCGTTCGGAATGACTTTTCCATTCAAGTTGAATGGTCTCCGATCAGACTCAGACATTGATGAGTGCCAGAACGAAAACCCCTCTTTTTATCATTTCGATCGCAGAAAGAAATCTTTAAATGGGACAATCTGAATGTAACCAGATTCCTCACTTCGTTCAGAATGACTTTTTTAATTCAAATGATTCGGAATGACCTTTTCCATTCAAATTGAATGGTCTCTGTTGAGACACTAATTAGATGCGAGCACTCAGTTCAGGATGCTCGATCCATTCACTGGTGCGCAGCCATTAAGCGATCAATTGCGCTACCGCTTGGGCCAATCGATCCACGGGATGGAATTTGATCCGTTCTTTGGGTTGCTTGATCGATTTCGCATTGGCAGATGGAAGAATCACTTGCTTAAAACCAAGCTTTTCAGCCTCGCTGATGCGGCGTTCAATTTGGGGCACTGGTCGGATCTCTCCAGCCAAACCGATCTCGCCGATCAGAACCACATCGGGTTGAATCACGGTGTTCTTTAGGCTCGAGGCAATGGCCATAGCGATCCCCAAATCTGCCGCAGTTTCATCGATGCGAACCCCTCCCACGGCGTTGACGAATACATCGAAGGTACCAATTCGGACGCCCACTCGCTTTTCGAGCACGGCCAGCAACATGGCTAACCGCTTTGGGTCGATACCAGTAGCGCTGCGTTGGGGCAAACCGTAATTTGAGGGACTAACTAAGGCTTGCACTTCCAAAAGAATGGGCCTTGATCCTTCCATCACACAAATGACCGATGAGCCAGAGCTATCGCCGGCTCGCTGGGCGAGGAACATCTCAGAAGGATTAGGTACTTCCTTCAACCCCCGATCGGTCATCGCAAACACGCCAATCTCATTCGTCGATCCAAATCGATTTTTCACCGCTCGGAGGATGCGAAAAAAATGATCTCGATCTCCTTCAAAGAACAACAGCGTGTCCACCGTATGCTCTAAAACCTTGGGGCCGGCGATGAAGCCGTCCTTCGTAACATGACCTACCAGAAATACGGGAATGCTTCGTTCCTTGGAGAGCCTGAGCAACTGCTGGGCACATTCACGGACCTGGCTAATACTGCCCGGCGAGCTCTCAAGTTCAGTGCGATAGATTGTCTGGATGGAATCGATCACAATCAATTGGGGATTTAGTTGATCGACCTCATGCAAAATACTACCAAGATCGTTCTCCGTCAGGACAAATAAGTGCTGGGCCGTCAGCCCTAATCGCTCGGCTCTCATTTTGATCTGAGATAGCGATTCTTCTCCCGAAACGTAGAGCACCTTAAAACTTTCATTTGCCAAGCGGGCAGCTTCCTGAAGCATCAAAGTCGATTTGCCGATCCCAGGATCGCCACCAATGAGCACCAAAGATCCATGGACGATGCCGCCGCCCAAAACCCGATTGAACTCCTGGCTGTGGCAAAGAATCCGAGGCTCTTGCTGGTATTGAATCTTGGCTAACGGCATCGCTGGAACCGCAGGCTTGATTGCCGCAGCCGGGATATCTGCTTTTGGCTCCACAGCTTCCTCAACCATGCTGTTCCAAGCCCCACATTCCGAACATCGCCCCAACCAGCGCGCCGAGACAAAGCCACAGCTCTGGCAAATATATTGGGTTTTCAACTTTTTCTGCTTCACGCTCTTAGTTGACCAATTGATTCATCTCGTTAATCCATTTGACCAGCGACGGTCATCCATGGAAGCCGACATAAGGCGATTCGCCACATTAAAAAAACGCTTGCTCACGAACTGATCCCAAATTTGGCGAGCTAAAATATAAATTATTCATTTAAAAGTCAAGAAATTTTTCCGCATCCTCATTGCCTCTCACCCTTGCTGATTACTGCTCACTGATTACTGGTCACTGATTTCTATCACTGATCACTGACTACCGGCGCTCGGGCAATCTCGGGATCAGTAAATATATCACTCTCATCACGACTTTTGGTCGAAAATTCCGAAACAATGGCTCCGTCTTTTCCAGCCTGGAACCAATGCAATGTATTGGGTTTTAGGGTATATTGGTCCCCAGGCTTCAATACCACCTCGTGCCAAACAGTGTACCATCTCTCTCTCCCTTTCGGTGGCGTGGCTTTGGGATTAGGGGTTGGCTCGCCTGGCACATAAAGATAAACTTCTCCCCAGCGGCAGCGAAATGTCTCTTCCTTGCCTGGCTCGCCTTCCACTGGCGGATGGCGATGCTCGGGACAGGTTTGCCCAGGAAACAGAACCAATTCTTTCGCACACACCCGATCGGTATTGACGTAGGTGATAATCTCCAAGCCAGTGCTTTCTAATTCGTTCAATCCGAAATCGGCCACCTCAATGGCCTGCTGCTCGACTGGTGTTAATACAATACCTGCCTTTTGGAAATACTCCAAGGTCCTCAATCGCGCTCGCTCGTACTGATCTCTGGTAATCATAAAGTCACCTCCACAGAAAAATATTTACCGGCTTACCTTATCCGTACAATCAGCTTCTTGTTTGTTTAATCGAGTTCTGCAAATTAGTTTCTGGTGCAAAATGCGAAATTAAATTCAGTCGCGTCGCTCCTGCGAATGCAGGAACATCTCTAATGGCTTTTTAAAAATCAAAACAAGTTAGAGATCAAAGATGCCTGTCCGTCAGCTAACGGACGGCATGACGTTTCAGCCTGTTTTTGGATTGTTTCAAAAGAAACAGATGAATCAATTTTGAGCCTTTGCAGAAAATGAACCGGAGAAACAATCCTCAAGATCCAAAGTTGAAAAAGAAACATTCCTTTCACGGAATCACGGTTCTCTATATTTTAGAGTTAGCCGACTACCCGATTCGTGAGCTTGCAAGCTTCGTCGAAATTGACTGAGATAGATCAATCATCGACCGACTTCGCATTTGATGACCACCGCAATCAAATTATAAGCTTGAAACTCAATTATTTTTTTCGTATATTGGGCTGCCTTTTGGAGACGGAAAATAAGCAAATCAGAAGAAAAATACAAGCAAATTTATGGGCTATCGCTATATATTTGGACCAGTTCCATCCCGCCGGCTGGGCCGCTCTCTGGGTGTAGATCTGGTCCCACACAAAACTTGCACCCTCAATTGCATCTATTGCGAATGCGGCAAAACGACGCACATGACTCTCGAGCGGGCGGAATATGTCCCTACGAATGAAGTGATCGCAGAATTGACCAAGTACCTCTCCCAAGGACCCATGCTGGATTTCGTCACTTTTTCTGGGGCTGGCGAGCCGACATTGCATAGCGGATTGGGACAGATCATAATTTTTTTAAAACAGCAATTTCCTCAATACAAAATTGCGCTGCTTACCAACGGAACACTATTTTTCCAACCTGCATTGCGCCAGGAAGTCGCCAATATCGATTTGATCCTTCCTTCGCTCGATGCCGCCGATGACCAAACCATGCGACGGATCAATCGCCCCCATCGTCTCATCACGGCTTCAAAGTTGATCTCCGGTTTGGTGGAGCTCAAAAAAATCCAGACTGGATTGATGTGGCTCGAAGTTTTTATCGTTCCTGGGATAAATGACCATCCCGACCATATTGAGAAGCTTAAGGAGGCGATTCATCAAATAAAACCCGATCTAGTGCAATTGAATTCGTTGGATCGGCCTGGGACCGAACATTGGGTTTCATCAGCGAGTTTGGAACAGCTTCAAGACATTGCTGAACGATTAGATTGGCCAATTGAAATTATCGCGAAATTTCCGATGAAAAAGGAAACTCCAGTTTATCGCGAAGATGTAGCAGCAGCGATTTTAGAAGTGATCCAGCGACGACCTGGTACAGCAGAAGATCTTTCGCAAATGTTGGGACTCCACATCACCGAGGTCAATAAATATCTCGGTCAGTTAATAGAAATGGGCGTCGTTCACACGCGACAGATGGAACGGGGGGTGTTTTATTGGGCCAAAGCCCAATAATTCAATCGATTCCTCCATC
The DNA here is from genome assembly GCA_034506395.1 of candidate division KSB1 bacterium. Lineage (NCBI taxonomy): Bacteria > Pseudomonadati > Candidatus Zhuqueibacterota bacterium. The sequence continues at coordinate 36,601 of JAPDPQ010000013.1, forward strand.
GCCAAAATTGCACAAATCTATTCCAATGGAATGATCCTTTGGCGTTCTACCCTGCGAACAATTAATTTTAAAATGGATCAAAACCGGATCGATTTTCCCTGATTTTTTCAGAAATATGAACAAATCCGATTAGAATTTGTGCTTGACTTTTACGATTCGATTCAATAGATTATGACAGCGCCATTTATTTCGGTCAGGCTGCTGGACATACTTCATCATATTTAAACGAAATACTCATCATTGAAACGCCCCAGAAATGAAAAGGTAGCTCAGAGGAAGAATGCAAATCTCTTTCGGACCAACTTCAGAGCAGCGATTTATAACCGAGCATTTTTATCGGCATTGGAATAATCGCAGTTTTTAAGCATTGGCGGGAGGAAATCGAATGGACAATCATCGTTTTAAACTCTGGCTCAAGTATTGCTTGCTAATTGCCTTTTGTTACATGCCAATGGCTAACGCAATCGCAGTGATCGGCCATGCTGATAAGGTTTTCAAAACCCCAGCGCAGCATCCAACTGGCTTGGCGTTCGACGGTAAGTTCTTCTGGCTGGCAGATGCCAGAACCTGTCTGATCTACCAGATCGACCCTGCCGATGGCCGTGTGCTTCGGCAGATGAAAGCCCCTGGCTTCGATCCACGAGGATTGGCATGGGATGGTCAACGGCTCTGGTGCGTAGATGCTGGAGAAGGTTGGATCTATGGGATTAATGTAACTACTGGGATCGCCGAAAAATTGCTTGAATCGAACTCGCCAGATCCCATCGGGCTCACATTTGATGGCGAGTTTCTCTGGCTGGTGGATAATAAAGAGAAAAAGCTGCTCAAAATCAATCGCATCGATGGCATGATGCATGAGAATATCCCAGCGCCTTCAGCCAATTCTAAAGGTCTGGCTTGGGATGGAAAATACATCTGGGTAGCGGACAACGGTGATGACATGCTCTACCGGGTGGATTCTGCTTCGGGCCAGGTGGTCACTTTTCTGCCATCAGTAGGCCCGTATCCTTATGGCCTGAGCTGGGATGGAAAAACGCTCTGGTGCGCCGATTACCAGAAGGCAGAGCTGTATCGGCTTGATCTCAGCGATCCAGATTTTATCCTCAAAAAAGACCCACGTGCTTACCGATGGGAGGTGATTCATGAATTTCGCAATTACGGCCCTGATTCGGTCGCTCAGTTAGATAGCTATATCGCGATTCCAGTCGATCTGCCAAATCAACAACTGCTCGATGGTGTGCAGTTTGAACCGCAGCCCAATGCGATTGTGATGGACCGTTGGGGACAGAAGTTGGCCCATTTTCAATTCAAGGACATTCCATCTGGGACAATCCTTCATCCGAAAATGAAAGTCAATGCGCGCTTGTATCACACCGAGTATATCATTTTTCCAGAGCGAGTTGGCAAATTGGAGGATATTCCCAAAGAAATCGCAGCAAAATATCTCTCTGATGGCATGAAGTACGATATCAATCATCCTGTCCTTCAGGAAGCGGTAAAACAGGCGGTTGGGAAAGAACGCCATCCGTATTGGATGGTAAGAAAGATCTTCGATTATATCTGCGATAAGATCGAATACAATTTGAAGCCGCTAGGTGGTTGGAATCCTGCGCCCACGGTTCTCAAGCGCGGCACTGGTTCCTGTAGTGAGTACACGTTCATTTTCATTGCCATGTGTCGCGCTGCAGGTCTGCCTGCGCGCTATGCCGGCTCAATTGTGGTAAGAAGCCAAGATAAAGGGATTGATGACGTATGGCATCGATGGGCTGAGGTCTATCTGCCCAATTACGGATGGATCCCGGTCGATGTCTCGGCTGGCGATTCCCCAATCCCTGCCAATCGCGCCAGAACCATCGGCGTGTTGCGCAATCGATATTTGATCACCACCATCGGCGGCGGTGATTCCGAGTTCTTGGAATTTTATTATAATTTCAATGCTCGATGGCAAACAGCCGGACAATGCAAGATCTATTCAAAGCAATTCGGTGAGTTTACTCCCATCGATTAACAAGCTACCAATTTTCTGATGAATGCGGTGCAATTTTCGGAATCGTCATTATGTTCCTTGGATCAATTAATGGTTTTGTAACTCGATTCAGTGCCACCGCGCAATAGGGTAACCAAAGGATGCAGCATGAAGGCCTCAGCGATCGCTCATTCCAATATCGCTCTAATTAAATATTGGGGGCGTTCCTCTCAACACGATCCCCAGCTCAACATCCCGCTGAACGATACCGTGAGCATGACGAAACACGGTCTCACAAACGGGATACATTTACAAACTCACACCACAATCGAATTTGCGCCTGAGTTGGATCGAGATATTGTGGTAGTTGAAGATCAGGAGGTGGTTGGCCGTCATTTGGAACGGGTGGTTCGAGTGGTGGACCACCTTCGCTGGCAGGCCCAGGTGAGTCACCGGTTCCGCATGGTAAGTCGGAACGATTTTCCGACCCAGGCAGGTTTGGCTTCATCCGCTTCGGCCTTCGCTGCGCTGGCGCTGGCCGCTGCTACGGCGCTGGGACTCAATTTCACTCGTGAGCAGCTCTCGACTATCGCACGATTGGGCTCTGGTTCGGCCGCCCGATCGATCCATGGCGGCTTTGTCTATTGCTATCGCGGCCAGTCGCATGAAACTGCCTATGCTGAACAAATTTGCCCGCGCAATTGCTTTGAGATGAACGCTGTGATCGCCATCGTAGACATGGGTAGGAAAACGATCACTTCTGACGAAGGACATCGGCTAGCAGCCACCAGCCCATTCAATGAAATTCGAATCCGAAAATCCCAACAGCAAGCTCAGCAAATCCGAAAATTGATCTTGGAAAATGATTTCAACGCCGTGGGACAAATGGCTGAGGCCAACTGCCTTTACATGCATGCGGTGATGATGACCTCTCAGCCATCCCTGCTTTATTGGCAGCCCACCACCCTGAAAATTATCAAAACCATCCAGCAATTGCGCGAAGCTGGGCTCCCTTGCTATTTCACGATCGATGCCGGTCCTAACGTCCATTGCTTATGCCAGCCCCAAAATATGCTGGAGCTGCAAAAAATTTTAGACAGTATTGATGGCGTTCAGAAGACAATTCTGGTCGAACCTGGCGAAGATGCGTTGGTCACAGATCAGCATCTCTTTTAGTGATTAATCCGAGCAGGATTCTGAGGCGATTAATTCCTTGAGCTGGGTTAGGCGATAAACGAGGCTCGGACCATTGAACATTTCCAACTTGTGAGAAGTTTAGTTTCAAAACTCTCAACCGAGGCTGGCCAGGTCGATTTTAATGGGCACTTCAATGGCACTTCAAATACTCATGCGCCATTACGAATTGTTTAGCACCTCATTTCATATTTTCTTGAAGGATTTTTGAAAGCTATACCTTAATTAATCCCATTCTTCGTAAATTTTCAAAACAAGAAGCCAATTCACTTTGTTTTAGGCAATTTCATTTCTGATAGCTATAAATGACCAAAGTTCGATTAAATGGATCGGAAGACCTTATTCATCAGCCAAATGGTCGTATTAAACTTCATAACCATATCGATCTTTGGACTTCTAAAATTGAACATCTTTGAATCCTAAAGGAACTTTGGAAACCAAGCACGAATTTGAACATATGAGCAGAAAAGAAACTTTGAAAAGCCTTTTGGCAAAATATCCAATTTGATGTTGTTAAAAATTCATCCTAGAATCGAATTAAAAAATGGGCAATGATAAAAGGCGGGATATAGATATGAAAGAGTATGTGATCTTAGTCGATGAGAATGATCGTGAAATTGGGATCGAAGAGAAGATCAAAGCGCATGAGGAAGCCAAATTGCATCGCGCTTTTTCGATTTTTATCTACAATTCCAAGGGACAAATGTTGTTACAGAAACGGGCTTGTGAAAAATATCATTCCGGCTGCCTGTGGACGAATGCCACCTGCAGCCATCCACGGCCCGGTGAGGACCTGATGGATGCAGCACATCGTCGCCTCCGGGAAGAAATGGGCTTTGATACCGAGTTGCAGCACGCATTCCATTTTATCTATCAAGCGGAATTCGATCACGGTTTAACCGAGCATGAATTCGATCACGTGTTCATCGGGCAATACGATGGACCAATTCAGCTCAACGCTGAGGAGGCCGAAGATTACAGATGGACAGACATGTCGGAGCTTCGGCGCGATATTGCGCTTCATCCCGATCATTACACGGTCTGGTTCAAAATTGCTTTTGAGCGGGTCCTCGATCACCTCAATCGATCAAAACCAGAGGCACTTCCCATTGCCTGATCCAGTTGAACGGCTAACGCGATAAACATGTAAAAGACTTTCATCATTCTAAATGTGACAGAGTGCTGAAAAATAGGCTAACCTCTTATCCTATCCTGCGATTTGGCGGGGAGAAATTTGTTTGATTGTTCAATTCTGTGGAAAATAGGGTTTCTTCGTTCTGCTGTGCGCCGTTTAGAAAGACACTGAATCATCAATTTTGGAGAAATCAATCGCTACCTAACTGGGGAGGATCTGAAATGCGAAAGATACTGACTATTTGCATGATTTGGATCGCGCTCCTACTTTCGGTCTCTTATCCCCAATCGCTTCCCAGATCGTTTGATCTGCGCAATGTGGATGGAAAAAATTACGTCACCAGCGTAAAGAACCAACGCGGGGGAACCTGTTGGACGCATGGTGCAATGGCAGCAATCGAGGGAAATCTGCTGATGACTGGCGTTTGGTCGGCTGCTGGTGAGCAGGATGAACCAAATCTTGCCGAGTACCATCTCGATTGGTGGAATGGCTTCAACGAGCATAATAATGACGATCTCGTTCCGCCTTACGGCGCTGGCTTGCAGGTCCATTACGGGGGCGATTATCGGATCACGGCTGCTTACCTATCCCGCGGCGAAGGTGCAGTGCGCGATATCGATGGCCAATCGTTCGACAAGCCTCCGGCGCGCCGAAGCGATAGCTACCATTACTTTTATGTGCGGGATATCGAATGGTACACTCCGAATTCCAGTTACGTTTGCAAAGACAGGATGAAAACAGCCATTATGACGCACGGCGTGCTCGGTACATGTATGTGCTACAACGGAAATTTCATCGATTATAATCTGGGTTATACCCATTATCAACCCACTTCCAGCGATTTGGACCCCAATCACGCCATCGCCATCGTGGGTTGGGATGATCAAAAACAGACCCAGTTCGAACGCCCCGGAGCTTGGCTTTGCAAGAATAGTTGGGGAGAGAACTGGGGCAACAGCGGCTATTTTTGGATCTCTTATTACGACAAACATTGCGGCGTTCACTCCGAAATGGGTGCCATCTCGTTCCAACATGTGGAACCCATGACCTACGATCATATCTATTACCATGATTATCACGGTTGGCGCAGCACACTAACTGACATCAGTGAGGCATTCAATGCTTTTTCAGCTACTGGAAACCAATGGCTCAAATCGGTGAGTTTTTTTACTGCTGCCGATCAAGTTACGTACACAATTAAAGTCTTCGATCGTTTTAGAAACGGCAATTTGATCGATGAGCTGGCGAGCGTCAGCGGTGTCATCCCATATTGCGGATTCCATACTATTGATTTGGAGCAACCGATCCCGCTGATCGCCCTCGACGATTTTTTCATTTACCTCAAGCTCTCTCATGGCGGCCAGCCAATCGACCGCACTTCCGAAGTTCCTGTGCTGTTAGGCGCATCACGACAGAACACGATCGTTATTTCTGCCGCTCATCCCGGAGAAAGCTATTATCTGGCTGCGGGTCGCTGGATGGATCTATTCGATTATCATTTTGAAGACCCTAGTTGGGATCACACCGCCAATTTTTGCATCAAGGGATTGACCACCGATGCGTCACCCGCAGACAGCAACTTCTTCCGACGTTCATTTTCTTTAGCGCAAAACTATCCCAATCCATTTAACTCAACCACCTGGATCGAATATGATCTGGCAGCCGAAGCTCGCGTCATTCTGCGCATTTTTAATGTTAGAGGACAGTTGGTCAAAACTCTGGTAGATGAATTAGAAAAGGCCGGACATTATGCTGTGCTTTGGGACGCAACGGATAGCGCCAATCGAATTGTCTCGGCTGGCATCTATTTTTATCGGATGGAGGCGGACGGCAAAACAAAATCCAAAAAGATGACTTTATTGAGATGAAATCCATTCTGTGGAATTTACCATGGATGGAATTGCAATTGCAGCTCAATTTTTACCCATTAAAATGAAATTGGAAGGGACGTCATTGCTATTTATTGCACACCGCGGAGAATCCTATGATGCTCCCGAAAATACCCTCGCTGCCATCAACCTGGCATGGCAACGGAATGTCGATGCCGTCGAAATTGATGTTCATCTTTCGCGAGATCATCACATTGTGGTGATCCATGATTCCCATACTGGCAGATTGGACGGCCAATTTCGACGCGTTCGGAACCTAAGCTTAGCCGAGTTGAAGCGCCTTGACGCTGGAAGCTATCGGGGTAGCCAATGGGAACATGAGCGGATCCCGACCCTAAGGGAAGTGCTATCAACCGTGCCCGTGTCCAAAAAGCTCCTCATCGAAATCAAGTCGGGACCAGCAATTCTAAAACCTCTTCGCCGAGAATTGGATGAGACCGATCTCTCCTCTGAGCAAATCCAGCTCATCGGTTTCGATCTGGGAGTGATGGCTCAAGCTAAAAAACTATTTTCAGAACTCAAAATTTTCTGGGTCAGAGACATTCGCTATTTTGACTGGCTCGCAAATTGGCGCTCAGAACTGCAGCGCCTCATTGATCGAGCTGTTCTCGCTCATCTGGATGGGCTGGATATATCATATTGGAAAACCATCGATGCCAGCTTCATTTTGCAGGTTAAATCGGCTGGTCTGACGCTTTATGTCTGGGTTGTGAATGAGCTGGAGGCGGCCAAGGATTTAATCGCTGCAGGTGTCGATGGCATCACCAGTGACCGCGCTTATTGGCTTGCTCAACAATTGATGAGCTGCAACATTACCTGAGGTTGGCATGATCAACTTCATCATGGGAACAATGCCCAAAAATTGCTATAAAATAATTTTGAGGCGGATCATCACGCTGAATTAGGCACTTTCAAACGGCTGAGCAGAGAAATCAAAGCTTCGATCTGTTTTTAGGGATGAGCAATCGGCGCCAACGCTGTGAGAGGATTTTGTTTTTTGCTCAATGGGATAAAACATTTCAGATCATATAAGAGAAACTTATTGGTAACTAATGGGGAGAATGGCTTGTCGAAGATTATTATTGGCATTCACGGACTGGGGAAAAAGCCAGCGGAACCGATCTTAGAAAAATGGTGGAAAAGATCAATTCAAGAGGGACTATCGGCGCTGGGGCACCCGCGCTTGTGGTTTCGGTTCAAGCTTGTCTATTGGGCAGATTTGCTCCATGAACCATGCGATCCAAAGATCACAGATCCGCGACATCCGAGATTTCTCAAAGAGCCTTATACGCCAGGCAATCCAAATGAGGTTAGAACACCAAGTCGGGTCAGACAGCGATTTTTGGATTATTTGGAACGTCAACTTGATAAGCTCTTTTTAAAAAAGAATCTTTCCATTCATTTTGTTGCAGTAACCGATTTCATCATGCGGAGTTTCTTCAAAGACCTGGATGCCTATTATTCATCGACCACTATTACCATCAATGGGCAGGAGCAATTGCTGAGAGAAGTCATCCGTCAGCGGTTGGCACAAGTGCTTCGGCGCCATCGCAAGCAAAGGATCATGCTCATCGGCCATTCCATGGGCTCCATCATCGCCTATGATGTCTTAAGCCAGACGGCTCCAGATGTGGCTATTGATACATTGGTGACAGTGGGATCGCCCTTGGGAATGCCAATCATCATCGCCAAGGTGGCATCTGAAATGAAGGGCCGTCTGGTGAGGCGCGCCAAACTTCAGACGCCAGAAAATGTCATGAGATTCTGGTACAATTTTTCGGATCTGAGGGATCGCGTGACACTGAATTATAACCTTGGTGATGACTACCGACCCAACAGTCGCGGCGTTCATGTGGTTGACAAGATCGTGTTCAATAATTATGTTTACAAAGGGAGAAAAAATCCCCACAAAATCTATGGATATCTTCGTGCCCCTCAGTTTGCCCAGGTGGTGCACGAATTTCTCAATTATGGCCGGAGTCAATATATGATTTGGTTGTCCGATCAATTGAATTTTGCACTGACAAAGATTATCGGTTTTTTCAAAAGAAATAGATGAGGGAATCATGCGACGCGAGGATATGATCGCTCGGCTGGAACTGTTTCGCGGGGAATGGGATATCGCCATCATCGGTGGAGGCGCAACAGGCATCGGTGCGGCGATCGATGCGGCTTCGCGCGGCTATCGAACGCTGCTTTTGGAGCAGGCTGATTTTGGGCAAGGCACGTCCAGTCGCAGCACCAAATTGATCCACGGAGGGGTTCGCTATTTGCAACAGGGAAATATTTCGTTTGTGTTAGAGGCACTAAAGGAGCGCGGAATCCTGCGGCAGAACGCCCCCCATCTGGTGCATAATCTGCCGTTCATTGTGCCAAATTACGATTGGTGGGAGGGTCCCTTTTATGGCATTGGCCTGAAGTTGTATGACATTCTCGCAGGCAAACATGGCTTTGGGCCTTCAAAAATGCTATCTCGCGAAGAAACCATTCAGCGGCTTCCAACCATCGAAACTGCTGGGTTACGCGGCGGGGTGATCTATTACGATGGACAATTCGATGATGCGCGCTTGATCATCAATATGGCCGAAACTGCAGTCGAACAAGGGGCGACGGTCATCAATTACATGAAAGTGACAGCTTTAATTCGAGCAAACCAAATGATAAATGGCGTTATTGCCACTGACCTTGAGACTGGTATCACGCATCAGATCAAAGCCAAGGTAGTGATCAATGCCACTGGTGTATTCAGCGATACGATCCGACGCATGGATGATCCTGATGCGCCAGCATTGATCCGTCCCAGCCAGGGTATTCATATCGTGCTGGACCAGTCGTTCCTTCCAGGAAACAGCGCAATCATGGTCCCGCACACGGATGATGGTCGGGTATTGTTTGCAATCCCGTGGCGCGATCGGGTCATTGTTGGTACAACCGATACACCAGTAAGCGAAATTTCGATAGAACCGCGCCCATTGCCAGAAGAAGTGACATTCCTGCTGTCACACACCGCCCGATATCTGACCAAAGATCCATCGCCTCAGGATGTGCTCAGCGTCTTTGCTGGGCTGCGTCCGTTGATTGGACGCGCCGATCAGGAGAACACTGCGGCATTGTCCCGCGATCACACGCTTATCATCTCTCGCTCTGGATTAGTGACAATTGCTGGTGGCAAATGGACCACTTACCGGAAGATGGCTGAGGATACCATCGACCAGGCTGAAATTTTAGCCAGATTGGATGCCCAGCCATGCATCACAAAAACGCTTCAAATTCATGGCTACCATCGTCACCCAGAACAATTCGGTGAGCTTGCCGTCTATGGTTCCGATGCGCCAGCCATTCAAGACCTTCTCCAGGAAAAACCAATTTATCGCCGGCAGCTCCATCCAAAGCTACCGATTCGATATGGCGAGGTAATTTGGGCAATACGGCATGAGATGGCGAGAACTGTAGAAGACTTTTTATCGCGACGCACCCGTGCTTTGCTGCTGGATGCCCGTGCCAGCCGGGAGATCGCACCCGCCGTTGCCGAAATCATGGCTCAGCACCTGGGTAGAACTCAGGATTGGGTGCAATCCCAAATCGTGCAGTTTCAAAGACTCGCAGACAACTACATCCTGGCTATCTGATCGTCTGTCTTTTCAATCGGTTTCAGATGAAATTGCAGTGCGGTAAGACCGAATCGCTGTTGTCGCCCAGATCATTGTCGATATATCCGACAGGAGGCAATGCGACGATCGATCTCCGCTTCTATTTCCCGATATGTTTCGCTCTCCAAGTCGCGATACGTGCGCTTAAATGCCAGTTCTTGAATACCCTCCGGGAGATTTTCGATAGCTGGCATAAAATCGCTTTCGTCAAGGGGCATCGTCATTCGTTCCAATAGGAGCCTGGCCGATTGGAGCGAACCGCTGGCCATTTCGCCGAATCGGACACCAGCCCGATCGGCTGCAAGATCAGCAAAACTGAATCCGCTGCCATAGCGGGAGTCATCCAATTCTTTAAAAACACCAGCCAAATTCGCCAGTCCCGTGCCTCCCGAAACCGTGATCGCTGCCGATACTAAAAAATGTTTGGCAAGATCATTGCGTCCCAAAAGCGTCAACCTAACCCTGCTTGCTCGCGGAAAGCCCTTGCCATCCTTCGATCCGATCAATTTGCTCATATCGCGACCGATCGAGAACGCTGCTAAATTGAAAATCAAAGCGCGATGTTCGTCTATGGGATTATTTCCTTTCTGGGCACGTTGCTGGGCAAAATTGAACAATGGGACAAAGAAATGTATTAACGATGCCGATTGACCATTCAATGGTTTTGATGCCCGGGCAAGTTGCTCCGCATAAAGTCTCAGCCGCTCCTTTTCATCAGCGGTCAACAAATAAGCCTCCCCCCGGCTTCGCAGCTTTCGAAACAGCTCTGGCCGCCAAAAATAATGCACAACGAGCTCTTCATTTTCTATGGCGACAAATTTTATCGAATTTGATAGCTCATTAACCATTTGGTACCGAGCATCTTTCCTCAGCAACCAATCAGAAAAAATCAGAATAGACCGGACCACCCAACGCGGGATTGTGAGGCTGCCGATGACAAGCCGTCGAATCTCTAATTGGCCATCTTTTGGCTCCAGAAAGATCGAACAATTGAGATATTTTCCCAAAAAATTCTCTGGTAATTGATATGTGATATCAGCCTGCATTTGATTATCAAAAAAGCGGACCTGGCCCAATGCTTTTTGTCGATTTTTAGATTGAACCAGACCATAACTCAACAAGAGGTTTAAATCGCGACAAGAGATCACTGTGCGCCTCAATTCACCTGGCTTCAAATTTCTGGGATCATTCTCTTGCAAAAACATTTTCACCCGCGCGACATCTTCGTGCGACAGCGTACTACCCGATTTGACTCTCGGTTGCGATTGTATCCCAAAGATGAGAAATACCATCGGAATAACAATAACAATGATGAAAAAAAATATAAATAGCCCAATAAGGGACGTTTTTAACAGGTTCATGGGAGTTCATCCGATTAATAATTCATTATTTCACGAAACCACTATTTCCTTTCTGATTGCAGAAGGGTGGTTCTTCTGTTTGCCTGGCACAAGTTCTTGTTTCGGAAGGCTGGATCAAGTTTCAATATCACATCGCACAGCCTTATTTGCCCCTGAAACGGCCAAGAGCTACGAAGGAATTGAAGGAAGGAGAATAGCGTTTCCTCGAAATTTTTCAATAAATCTAAATCGATAACGATTTGGCTGACACAGAAAATCATGTAGCAATACGATAATTGCCAATATCCAAAAAAGAGCTTGCGTTTCCATCGAAATTTCAGTGCCAACCCATTATTTGTCCCAATAATTCGGGATGGGCTTTTGTTTCGGTTAATTTAGCCCAGCGACTCATTTTGAATTCTTTTTAACTTATGAAACTCTAACCAAATTTCCCATTAAAAGCAATTATCCGGTCCTGGATCAAAGCTTGCCATTCTGGATGGATTCAAGTATCACTCGTTCGATTGGTTCAACGGGCCGCTTTCTCTTTTCAGTGGATTGTATTAAATTGAATCAGTTTGGCATAAATTCGCTGGTCTAATTTACAAAAAAAAATCTGAAAATCAAGTTTTAAGTTAAAAATTGCACGAATAGCAAGACAAAAATAATGTTTTTCTCCTTCATTTTGAATCAAAGGATACATTGTTCCGTTGTGAAACAGTCGTTTGATCGCGCCAATTGGCTATTTGAAAGATTAATTGTTTTAGAATCACACGGTTGAATGTGTCAAATCAAGTGGCACAGAATTTGAGAATTTCCCATAAACATCTAACAAGGCAACATTGTATTTGGCAAGAAGGATACCGATGATCATTAAGGATTTTTTCGCTGGACGCCAAGAATTTGTCATTGCAAGACAGACCCATGAAAAAGAGCTCACGGATCATAGCGCGAATTACGCAAAGCGCATCGAAATGTCACTTGCACTGAGTCTGTTGATTGCGCTCATATTTTTTCAACTGTTCCCTAGCCGCAACGATCGGAACAAAGAACGAGATTTGGTCACGGTTGCATTAGAAATGGTAGAGATACCGGTGACGAAACAGGAGCCTCCGCCGCCCCCTCCTCCAGTTCAAGAGATGATCACTGATTATTCAGTAGTGATTAAAAACAATCATAACGATATTCACCAGCTCCGAGAGGAATTGGAGGATGTCACCTTAGAATTAGAGGTGAAACCGACGGATAATCTTCTTGCTAACTCGCAGCTTGATAATTTCAATTATGCGATGATGATGCGAAATCGGATGGATGATCGAGGCGCCTCCCTAGATCTGGCGCCGAATCGCGCGAATATCGGCAGATATGCTGATGCAGGCTTGACTTTTGATCCGACCACAGCGACTACCAGCAAAAAATTTGTCGACACTGGGGCAAATTTAGACAGCCCTCCCCTTTCAATGGAGACTTCATCGAAACCAGCGGAGACGAAACCGGTTGAAGCGGAGTTGATCCCAATCAATCGAAACCAATTTCTTCTCAGGGAATCAGAATCGACAATTGGGACGAGCGAATATCGTTTGTGGAACAAGATCAATGCCGCACTTGATCGTCTAGATAAGAACCGCTTTGGGAAGCTTCCAGAGAATGTGCAACGAAGCGGCAATGGTTTGATCATCACTTTGAGTTATTCTGATGGAGTAATTCATGAGATCTTTTGGACAAAAGGAGGAAAAGTGGTCATACGTGTTACTGGTAACCGTCCTCAACAGCAGATATTGGAACTGCAAAAAGCATTGGATGCATTGATCCAATTAACTTTGCTCTAAACCATCAAGAAACGTGCCCCTAGTTTCGATTATTTCATTCAATATTGTGCGAAGCAACAGGCTGATAAAGAATTGCTGTGACCGAAATGTGTCGTAATTAATTTCCTATGCGCGTATGGTGCTCCCCAACCAGAACTGTGAATATTACCGAGCGAAGGGGTGCGTTCTATTTAGACCATTGCTAAGCCAATAATCCATAGATTGGAAGGGAATTGCTGGCGCAATCGATCACTGAAGCGGATGGGCAACTTGGCTTTCGAGGGGAGATGATTTTGTTGAAAAGATAACAGCCTTAATAGATATGCCTTTCAAATAAGCCCTGCAAGATTCGATCAAATCAATGCTGCTCGGAAAATTCGGCAGAGTTAGGAAAATGAACGTTGCTTTTCACCAAACGATCAGACTGCGGGAGCATAAATCAATCATAGATGCGAATTGCAATGATGCACCGAACTCATAAGATAGTCAAAATTCTGGGCGGTTGGCTCATAACAGCGACATCCTTTCTGTTTGTCAGCGTCGTTTGGTGCCAGTCTGTGGCAGACCAATATGAACGGATCAAGGCCTATTTTAATGACAAGAGCTACTATAGCACGGTCAACTTATGTAAACAAGTGATCCAGCGTTGCGAAACCGCACCAGAACCAGAATGCTGGTATACCAATATCATGAAGGATATTTACCGCTACAAAGGGTTCACGGAATTTGAGCTTTTCAAAGCTGAGCAGGATCCCAAGCGGTTAACCGATGCCATTGAATCGCTGACCATTAGCTTCAATTTATTTAAAGACCCAGACGTTCAATTTGTGAAGGGTTACCTGATCGCCCTCAATGCGATCCGAATCGGTAATCGCACCGATTTGTCGGGCCTGGTCACAGCTTGGGAGGCGCTATTAAGCCTCCATGCGCGGGAAGGCTGGCAGGTTTCAGCAGAATTGCTCGATAAAATAAAGCTGTTCATTCGCATTGCAGAGCGATATACCGAACCGGTCCCCAACAAAAATTATCAAGGGGTCTTTGCGCGGTTCATTATTTTGTTAGCCCTTGATCTGGCAGAAAAAGGCAAGCTTAAATCTGAAGAACAAAAGGAATTTGAAACACTCCGCCAAAAATATTATCGTGAGGATGGGGAGCAGTGGCAAAAATGGCGAAGCAATTCCTCTCCACCCAAATAATGCCGTTTCATTTTTTAATAAAAATTGGAGAGTGCAGCAATGAAGAAATTTGGTCTATCCCTTGTGTTCGTTTATTGGATTACCTCGGTATCAATTGGCTTAACGCAAGATGTGCGAACATTGTATGATAAAGTTCGCAAAGAATATGAGGCTGGCAATTTCGCCACCGTAGTCAATTTATGCAAGCAGATCATCGAGCGCTGCGAGCAAAATTATCCCGACGCCGAATGCCGATATACCGATGTCATGAAGAATGTTTATCGGTACAAGGGATTCTCCGAGTTCCGGATTTATACTCAGGAACAAAACATGGATCAACTGGAGGAAGCGATTAATTCGCTTACGAAAAGCTATGAGCTCTATGGTGATCCAGAAATCTCGTTCAATTATGGCTACATGCAATCGCTTCGAGCGATCAAGTTGAAAAACGGTCGGGATCTGGATGGCCTGGTGAATGCGTGGCGTGGGATTTTGGGTATTTACGCGAGGGACGAATGGACAGTGTCAAATGATTTGTTGAACAAGCTCAAAATATTCATTCAGCAGGCGGTCGAGATATCGATTACACCGCCGGACAGTGCTCTTACTACGGGTCGCTTCCCCAGTTTTATGATTCGGTTGGCCTGCGATCTTGCGCAGAAGCGAACATTAGCGCGGGAGGATAGCATTTTTTTCAATGTTTATTATCGACGAGCCATCGACGATGAATACAACCTCCGCGGCAACGAATGGCGCGCCCGAGGTTTTGAGGCAGAACAGATCTTTAAAGCCAATCCCTATGATTCTACCTATCGCATTTGCCGCGGCTACTTAGAGCTGGCATTGCGCTTCGCGAAAAGCACCCAACGAAAGGCCGAGATGCTGAAAGAACTCACGAAGGTGGCACTCTACATGGAAAAAGAGGGCCGCAATAGTCGCAGGGAAACAGAACTCCAATATGCACGGGAAAAAGCCAGTCAAGCGTACACCATTCTCCAGGAGCATCGTTCTGACATCCCTCGAGAGCTGGAAAACGAGATCAAAAAGGTCTATGGCAATGCGATATTTCGATTGGTGGATTACTATTTTAGTATCACGACATCGAAAGACCGCATGAACTCGTTTTTAACCGCCCGTCGCATCGGCGAAGAACTTTTGGTCCCTGACGGTCAGGGGGGGTTGAAACAGAAATTCCAATGGGAAGGCTATGAGGATCTTTATTTGAAACTGTCCGATGTCGGGTACGAGCTCGGTGATGAAAAATTTGCGGTTGATATGGTAGATAAAGCCTGGAAGGCAGTGTTGGAAATCAATCATATTCAATTGCAGCAGATCTATGGCCCAATTCCGCCGCAAACCGCAAAAGAACTATTGCAATTCGCCCAAGTCTATCAGCAAATTGCCGAGCGATTTGGGCTGCAATCCGTGCTACATTGGTTGCGGCCAATTATAAAAACCCTGTCCCAGAAATCGTTTTATACCACCAAAGGAGGAGGATATTGACCATGAAAGCAAAGATCATTTTGACCAGTGCGATAGTGATAATGTTATTCAGCTCTGTGAACATGGCGCAATCTTTGATCAAAACCAAATTCGAACAACAAATGGTGGATTATGAGAACGATGTAGTTCGTTGTTATAATGAGATGCAGAAATTTTTGGAGCAAGAGGATCGCAATCTTGCTGAAATGATCGCCTTTGAAAACTTGTTATCGATATATGTGGATCGGATTTTAGAAATTTACAGCACAATGGAACGATTAGCGGGTTCATCGCTGGAGACCTATCGCGGGGTTGCGGCGCGAGCCCTGATCTTTCGATCGCTGACTTATTTGGAGCGCTCGAAGCAGGCCAAGGAGAATTTCAACAAGGCGGTAGCCGATTACAAGTATGCGCTCCAGCTCTATAAGGGCACTTCCATTCCGATTATGAACAAAAAATTACCTTACGAGGTCTGGATCGGCCGGAAGATGTATACCCGATTGGCCGATCTTCTGGACGATAAAAATAAAGCGTTTAATTTGCTCAATTCTTTACAGGACATCAACGAATAGAAGGTTTATTATGCGCAGCAGGTTCTGGTGGTTCTGGTTATTGCTAATGGCGAATTTGATCGCTTCAGCTCATGGACAATCGCTTGATCGGATTTTACTTCCACAAATGGAACGGTATGAAAATGATATTCAGAACACCTATCGAGAATATCAAAAAATCTATTATGAGAAAAAATCCAGTCTTGCCGAATTGCGTGCATTCGAAGATATCATTTCGATTTATGTGTCTCAATTGCTGGAAATCTACGAGACGCTGTCGCTTTCTGGCTATGGGAATTTGGATCGTCCTCGAGATATTGCAGCGCGGGCGCTCATCTATCGCGCATTGATCTATTTGGAAAAGGCACCCCTCAATTTGGAATATTATGAAAAAGCCTGTTATGACTATTACCAGGCGTTGGCGATGTTCGAATCAAGCGATGCGATCCCTGCGATCTTCAAAAAACTCCCGAATCCAGTTTTGGTTGGTGCAAAAGAATACACTCGCCTGATCGATGTCATCGATTTCAAAGGCAGCGATCTTTATGCATTTGGGAAAGTGAATCTCAATTTGCGGAATTTTAAAATCACCACCAATCTGGACATCGATGAAATGGAGTTCATGCGTGTGGCAAGTCCATCGGATAAAATGAAGTATACTTACCTGTTGGCAGAAGACCGCATAAAAGACACCTTCAAAAAAGTCCTTGTCAATGACGGTCGCAGTAGCACCTTTTTAGCTTTGCCAGAGGGCTCCTACTTCATCAAGTCAAAGACCAAGGGGCGCTCATCGCGGCATGTCTATCTTTCTGCGCTCTACATCCGCGCCAATCAACAGCATAACTACTATGTGGAACCGTTGGTCAATTGGTTCATTATGTACGAATCCCCAGGAAGCCAGAAACCACGGTTGGCTCGATTAGCAGCCGATCAACGATCAAGCGTCTCAGGAAATGGAAAAGACCTTGTCTTTGCGAAAGCGGGGAGCAGCAAAGATAAACGGCTTTACATGGAAAAGGTGATTCGCTTAGCGGAAATTGTGAATTCGGCGCTCGAGAAAGTCGCTGCCGACGAAATCTTTAACATCAAAGACCCCTGGATCCGCAATAAATTTGCCAATACGGTCGCAGAAATTTTAAACGCCCATATCGAGACACCAAACTACCACAATTGCTGGAGCCGCTGGATGCTCTCCTGGATCATCGCGAAGGAAATTACAGAAAAATTCAGCCCAGAAACCGATGTGCCAACAGAACTCATTAAATTGGTCTATCTCTGTCTGAAGGAGATTTAAGGAAGAACAAGTATGAAACGAAAACATAGCTATTTGATGCCTTGGATCGCGGTGATGCTTTTTTTTATTCCATCGCCTTCGATGGCTCAATCCCCAAATTATGACAATTGCTGGAAATCGCAGCGCTACACCACGCTGTTAGATACCATGCTCTCTGTTATGTTGAAGCCGATAGAAGATGTTTATAAGCAACACGATTTCATCCAGACATTTGGTTGTGCTTATGAAGAGGATGATATTGAGCAAAATTCGATCCGCGCAGTGTATCGTGCGATTATCCAATCCATTCGCAACCGCAAGGTGAGTTTGCGAGACGATCTGGATACGATCCTGGAATCGCAACCACCGCGCCCCGATAATTTGATGCGCGAGTACTCGATGTACGTGAATATCCCAACTCAGGGCCAACCAAAGGCGGCTCGTTATGAGATCAAAATCTTGGATCTGGAAGCGGTGCCCACCATCGAATCTGAAAAAGCCGTGTGGACCCGAATCGTAACGCGTTATGCTTATAAAGAGGATTTCAATATCGCCCCGATCGCCGATCAGAATCCGTCAGAATTCGTCAAGGTTATGGCAGAAGCTCAACAGATTTTGAAAACCTTGGAACGTCGCAAGTTTAATAAGCTGAGAAAAGTGCTGAATATCGAGAGCGAAGCCACGATGTTTCCCCGAAGCATCGACGAGCTGATGTTCGGCGACTCAATGACGCTATTCGATGAGCTTAATCCTGAAACGGAATATTTTGGGATTTACCTCGGCAAAGGGATTTTCACCTGCGAGACACCCAATCATGGGGTAGTAATTTGCAAATTTGGAGAAGAACGGCTCTATCAGCTTCGCATTGATGTCAACTCATTTCGAAGGACTACTCCGCTATACGCAGAGCTCAATTACCAGGCTCCAGAAGTGATTTTGGAATGCCTATTCCTAAAATTCTCCCATGAAAAGCCCAAAAGCCTGCCGGCGTTGGGTTTGATCCGATAACCGTTTCATTTTCTCGTTATTTGCCCAGGCATTTTCCTCAATCATGATAGACGATTGAAAATAATCCTTGCTTTTTATTCTGATTGTTTGTAAAATCTAACGCCCAGTTTTGGGCGTTTCTTATTATTGACCAAAACCTGCGTAAAGAGACAATTGTTGCAAGCCCGAACCAGGTAAATGCTGTCAGTTGCACAAGCAAATGGTTATCGCAAGATAATGATTGGTGAACTCAAAAAGGGAGAACGAATTATGACACGGCATGAGACTGTTTTAACAAAAGGGACAACGGGTTTATTGGTAATTGATATTCAGGAGCGAATTAATGCAGTGATGAAATACCGAGAGCGCGTTGTGAAGAATACTGCGAAATTGATCAGCGGTTTAAAAATTTTAAATGTGCCAATCTTCGTAACCGAACAATATCGCAAGGGATTGGGGCCAACCGAAAAGCCAATTTTAGATTTGATCAATCAATCGACAATTGTGGAGAAGATGACCTATAGTTGTTGCATGGCTCAGCCGCTGATGGAGCAATTGCGCACCCATCAGATAAAACAAGTGGCCGTTTGCGGCATCGAAACGCATGTCTGTGTTTTGCAAACATGCTTGGATCTGTTGGCTCATGGCTTTCAGGTCCATCTGGTAACTGATGCGATTTCGTCGCGCCGAAAATTGGATCACGAGGCCGCGATCGATCGAATGGTTCAAGCCGGGGTTATCCCGACCACTACCGAAGCCGTTCTGTTCGAACTGCTGGAACAAGCTGGCACACCAGAATTCAAACAGATATCCAAATTGGTAAAATAAAAAAATCCCAGCACCCTTGGTGCTGGGATTGAATGGCGAAAACATTTATCTGCTTATTCCCAGATCCATCGATTTTCCTGCCCCAAAAATTCATTAATCTTTTTCAAGCCGGTCTCAAAGGTCTCGAAGTCTTATTGCCTCATTTTAATTGGCGACCTCATCAATATCATCTGGATTGGTGTCAATGGGCTCGGTGGTTCGCTTGCCAACCTCGATGAAATCCAGCGCGTCCCCTTTTTTCCTGACTTGAATTCGACTTCCATCGGAGAAATTGCCGCGAAGGATCTCCTCTGCAATCGGGTCTTCGATATAGCGCTGGATGGTCCGCTTTAGCGGCCGCGCTCCAAATACTGGGTCAAATCCCTTCTCTGCTATGAATTCTTTGGCGCCCTTCGTGAGTTGGATTTGAATATCCCGATCCGCCACTTTCTCGAGCATCTCCTCCACCACGATATCCACAATCTTAACCATATCCTCTTTGCTCAAATGGCGAAATACCACGATTTCATCAACCCGATTAAGAAACTCTGGATTGAAAACCCGTTTGACTTCATCCATGATCCTATTTTTCATGGATTCATAATCAGCTTGTTCATCGCCTTTCGCAAAACCAATTCCGCCGCCTTGCCGAATTTGGCGAGCGCCAATGTTAGAAGTCATGATCAAGATCGTGTTTTTGAAGTCGATCCGTCGTCCCAAACTGTCGGTGATCCGGCCTTCATCCAAGATTTGAAGCAAGATATTGAACACATCGGGATGCGCTTTTTCGATTTCATCGAACAATACCACAGAATAGGGATGGCGTCGGACCTTCTCAGTGAGCTGACCACCCTCTTCATACCCCACATAACCGGGAGGGGCTCCAATGAGCCGCGACACAGCAAATTTTTCCATGTATTCGGACATATCAATGCGGATCAGCGCATCCTCATTTTCGAACAGGTAAGCCGCCAGCTCTTTCGCCAATTGCGTCTTGCCAACGCCTGTGGGTCCCAGAAAGATGAACGAGCCGATCGGTCGATTCGGATCTTTGAGGCCAGCGCGAGTCCGCTGAATCGCCCGACTCAGTTTGGCGATAACTTCATCCTGCCCAACGATCCGTTTCTTGAGTTCATTCTCCATCCCAAGCAATCGCTCTGATTCGGATTGCGCCACTTTCTTGACTGGGATGCCGGTCATCATGGAGACCACCTCAGCGATGTCCTGCTCGGTGACCGTAGCGATCACTTTATTTTCGCTCTCTTGCCATTCTTTGCGCGCAGCCTCCAGCTTTCGGGCCAGGCGCTTCTCCTGATCCCGATAGATGGCTGCTTGCTCGAACTCTTGCGCCTTGATCACCGCATCCTTTTTCTGCTGGATCCGCTTGATCTCCTCCTCCAATTCCACAATTTCCTTGGGAACTACGATATTGGCCAAATGAACCATCGCCCCGGTCTCATCGAGCACGTCGATAGCTTTATCTGGCAGGTATTTATCGGTAATATAGCGCTCTGAAAGCCGAACCGCTGCCTGAATGGCCGCGTCGGTGTACTTCACCTGATGATGCGCCTCATAACGATCTTTAAGTCCGTGCAGAATCGCTATCGTCTCTTCAGCGGAGGGCGGATCGACCATGATTTTCTGGAATCGTCGCTCCAACGCGCCATCTTTCTCGATGTACATGCGATATTCGTCAAGCGTGGTAGCGCCGATGCATTGCAGCTCACCTCGCGATAGAGCTGGCTTAAACATATTCGATGCATCGAGCGAGCCAGAGGCACTGCCAGCCCCGACGATGGTGTGCAGCTCATCAATGAACAGGATCACATCTTTGACGCGGATCAGCTCGTTCATGATCGCTTTCATCCGCTCTTCAAATTGACCGCGGTATTTGGTGCCAGCCACGATCGCGCCCAGGTCCAGGGTGACCAGCCGCTTATTATGGAGCACTCGGGGCACTTGTTTATTGACGATCCGTATGGCCAGACCTTCGGCGATTGCGGTTTTGCCGACCCCAGGTTCACCGATGAGAACCGGATTATTTTTCTTCCGGCGGCTGAGGATCTGCGCCACCCGTCTGATCTCCTCTTCGCGGCCGATAATCGGGTCTAATTCGCCCTTTCGGGCTAACTCGGTCAAATCACGCCCAAAATGGTCTAAGGCTGGGGTCTTGGAACGCTTTTGCCCCCCTTCTCGCACCGTCGGCGTCCCCCGCAAAATATTCTCCAATTCCTCTCTGACTAAGTCATAAGTGATGTCGAACGACAACAGCACCTGAGCCGCAACACCCTCCCGTTCTCGAACCAGCGCTAGCAGCAGGTGTTCGGTCCCAGTGACATCGGATTTATAGCGTTCCGCTTCCATGTAGGCCATTTTCAAAATCTTTTCGGCCCGTTTTGTCAATGGAATATCGCCGATCGTCATGGTGTCGCCGGTAGTGCGGACCGCATCCTCCACTGACCGCTTCAACTCGTCTATATCGCACCCCAGGTTCTTCAGTATTTCAATCGCTACCCCTTCGCCTTCTCGTATTAGGCCTAATAATAAATGTTCTGTCCCTATATAATCATGACCCAGCCGTAAGGCCTCTTCTCGTGCATATTGCATCACTATTTGGACACGACTGGAAAAATTTTTCTTCATCCGTTACATCTCCCTGAAAAAGCTCGATAACAACTTTGTCAATTTAATTCTGTTCATTGGGTGATTGCTTTTATGTCACCGCTATTATAATACAAAAAAAAAATTATAAATTCAATCTTTTTCTTATCAATTTTATTCTCAAAATATCTCGATCCTGAGCGCTCAGCGTCGCATGATTCAGCTTCTGTAAATGAGCGGGTTGAATCAACACGAGCAACTCATTAAATGTCCGATGATCGATCGGATCGATCAAACGCATAGATGAACCCAATTTTATCAGCGATAAGAGATTCACCGCTTCGACAGAATTGAGCATTCTAGCATATTTTATTGTGCCGATTGCCCGATAAACCTTGTCTTCAACCAGCAACGGGTTTTCTTGCAATAGGTCGTGGGAGGCTTGTTGCTCGAGTTGGATCAATTGTTCAGTCATATTTTCGATGCGCCGCATGATCGATTGTTCGGTTCGACCCAATGTCAATTGATTCGAAATTTGAAAGATGTTGCCCAAAATGTCGCTTCCTTCGCCATAAAACCCGCGGATCGCTACCTCGCTTGGAGCGATTTCGCCAACGATTTTCTCAATCCTGCCTGAAAGCGCGAGAGCAGACAAGTGGATGAACACCGAAACCCTCATGCCAGTCCCAGTATTGGTTGGACAAGCTGTGAGATAACCGAATTGATCCGAATAGGCGAAGTTCAGCGTTCGGGCGAATGCATCATCGATGCGCCGCACCAATTGCCAGGTCCGTTCCAGCTCCAGCCCCGATTGCAACGCCTGGATGCGCAGGTGATCCTCTTCATTGATCATGATGCTGATCATTTCATCTGGACCGATGATCAAACCACACGGTCGTTCCAGTTTCATGAATTGTGGG
The DNA here is from genome assembly GCA_034506395.1 of candidate division KSB1 bacterium. Classification (NCBI taxonomy): domain Bacteria; kingdom Pseudomonadati; species Candidatus Zhuqueibacterota bacterium. The sequence continues at coordinate 59,379 of JAPDPQ010000013.1, forward strand.
CTGATCAACCGGCGTTCCATCAGGAATTGACGATCCAGCTCCTCTAAGTCGCTCAGCCTAACAAAAACTGCACCCCTCAGTTCCTCGGTTTGTTCCAGACAATGTTCAATCATGTCCAGTATCTCATTTAATTTCTCGGAGGGTGCGCGATTGGGGAAACCGAAATCTTTGAGATTTCGCGCAAGGCGGATTCGACAGGATATAACCAGGTCGGAATGCCGGCCGTCACCGAGCAACCAGCGCGGTGATTCTGGGAGGCTGGCCTCAATGAGCTGGTCAGTACTAGAACTGCTCACACCAGACAAATTGAACTTCATTTTGTTGGATTGTTTCGCCATATCAGAAATGCTCACTCCGTCAACCAAGGAAAGGATTCTCCTTTGCGTGCAATGAGCGAATCCCAATGGGTTTAGCCAGACAAATTGGCTTCTATGTCTCGGATCCGATCCCGAAGTTTCGCGGCTCGCTCATAATTTTCATTCTGGATGGCCCGAGCAAGTTCTTTGCGAAGCCGCTCGATATCTTCAACCGTGCCGGGTTGGCGCTGGCTCACCGGCCGGTTGCCAATGTGTTTATTGCTGCCATGCATCTTTCGCAGCAGATTTTTCAATGGTTCAGCAAAACTTTCATAGCACTCGCTGCAACCTAACAGACCGCCGCTCTGGAATTCCTGCCATGTTAGTTCGCATTGGCGACATTTAAGGTCGAGCGTTTCCCGTCGCATTGCTTCGGGCCATTCCCCCACAATGCCCAAAATCAAACCACCGATGATCTTGGGAAATGCGACCAGGGGATTGGTAAGCCCTTTCTCCTCCGCGCATATTTTGCAGAGGTTCAGCTCTTTTTTCGTCTTATCCACCACCTGAGTGAATTTGATAGTTGCTTCGCGAATGCCGCAGATCTCACAGATCATGAGCGATCACCCTTGCTTTTATTGAATCGAACCCGACCATCGAACAATTCGATCACGCGATCGGCCTGATTTGCTAACTCCTGATTATGGGTAACGATAATCAAGGTTTGATGCAATTTGTGATTCAAATCCCAAAACAAGCGATGCAGCGACTCGGCTGCCTGACGGTCCAGGTTTCCTGACGGCTCATCAGCCAACAGCAATTTGGGCGAATTGATCAGGGCGCGAGCGACCGCCACCCGCTGTTGTTCACCGCCCGAGAGTTCGTTAGGACGATGGTCCAATCGCTCCTCCAATCCAACTTCAGTCAGCAGCTCAATGGCACGATTCCGAACCAGTACCTTATCAAGCCCAGCGATCAGGCCAGGGAGCATCACGTTCTCCAGCGCAGAAAATTCCGGTAATAAATGATGGAACTGAAATACAAACCCCACCGATCTATTTCGGTAGGCAGCTAACTGCTGATCGTTATATTGAAAAATATCGATCCCGTCAATCAACACACGGCCCTTGGTGGGACGATCCAGCACGCCCAAAATATGCAACAACGTGCTCTTCCCCACTCCTGAGGGGCCCATGATCGCAACAACTTCGCCTTCATAAATTTCCAGATCGATGCCCTTCAGCACCTCGATCGTCCGCGAATCCAGGTAGTAGTTCTTATAGAGATTGTCTGTCAATACGATCCGATTTAAATTTCTCATCGTTTACTCATATCTAATCGCCTGCACCGGGTCCAGCTTTGCTGCTCTTCGCGATGGATAAATGGTCGCAAGAAAACAGATCAAAATCCCGGCGGCAGAAATCATCAAAAAATCCAAAACTTTCATCTCAACTGGCAGTGCATTGATGAAATAAATATCCGATGGTAATGAGAACCAGCGGTAATGCAGTTGCGACCAGCATAGCACATATCCGATCAAACATCCCAGAATGGTGCCAATCACCCCAGAAATGACCCCCTGAAAGACAAAGATCTTCATCACCGATTGCGAAGTCGCGCCGATCGACTTCAAGATGCCGATCTCCCGTTTCTTTTCCATCACCACCATGATCAGCGTGCTGATGATATTAAACGCAGCGACCATGATGATCAGGCTGAGGATAATAAAGGCGGCCCATTTTTCAATCTGCATCCAAGAAAATAAATTTTTATTCCGTTCGTACCACGTCTCGGCAGTGTACGGGTAGCCAAACGTATTGCTGATCTTTTGAGCCACGGACGACAGTAGCTCCAAATTCATCTTATCTAACATGATCTCGATGCCAGATACCTTGCCATCCATGCGAAAGAGCTGCTGACCGGCAGGGATCGATACGTATCCGAAATTGCGATCATAATCGTACAGGCCAGTCTCGAATAAGCCGGTCACCCGAAAAGCTTTGACCAGCGGCACTTGGGGCATGGCAATATTCTTGGTGTTGACAAAGCTGGCCAAAAAGATTTTATCATTGAGGTTAACGTCCAAATTCATGGCAAGGCTCTTGCCAAGGACGATCCCAGGTAAAGGATTCTCCCCCGCGACCAAAACCGTATCGAGATTCAGCTCTCCATAAATGATTTTGGTCCCCACGTCTGATACTTTTTTGGCCAGATCAACATCAATTCCTTTCACCAAGATCAGGTCTTTATTATCGCCATTGAGCACCATCGCCCGTTCTTGAATATACGGCGATAGGGCTTTGACGTGCTGGAACGTCTTGAGCTGCTCCATGAACTTCTCATAGTTCTCCACGCCCCGATAATGAAAGCTCCGGAACCGAATATGGGCATCGAAGCCGATGATCCGCGATCGGACCTCAGTCTCAAAACCGTTCATCACCGATAGCACAATGATCAACGCAGCCACTCCAATCGTGACCCCAGCGATGGAAAAATAGTTGATCAACGAAATAAAACCAGTTCGGCGCTTGGAACGAAAATATCGTTTTGCAATGAAAAATTCGTAAGACATAATTGAGTTTTCTGATTTAATTTTATCATAGCATTGCTTTGCCCACTCCTGGTGCAAATCCGCATCATCTGGCAAGCGCTTTCAGCTTCATCAAATTTTCAACTGGACAAAGCTGTGCTGGAAAACGCATCATTTTTCTGGCCGCATATGCGGGAAGAAGATGACATCCCGAATCGATGGTGAATCAGTGAGAATCATCACCAAACGATCGACGCCGACTCCCAACCCTGCGGTGGGCGGCATCCCATATTCCAAAGCACGGATGTAATCCTCATCCATCACATGCGCTTCTTCATTGCCAGCTCGTGCGAATTCTAATTGTTGTTCAAATCGAGCCCGCTGATCAATCGGGTCATTCAGTTCAGAAAAAGCATTGCAAATCTCCTTGCCCGCGACGTAACCTTCAAATCGTTCCACCAAGCCCGGTTCACTGCGATGCTTTTTGGCCAGCGGGGACAATTCAATCGGATAGTCGACAATGAATGTTGGCTGGATGAGATGGGGCTCCACCAATTCGCTGAAAATCTCATCGATGATTTTGCCAACATCGGCCCCGGCCTCGATCGGGATATTTAATTTTTTAGCGATTGCCAGCAGTTCGGTCTTGCTTCGGCCAATGATCGGTTGCCCAGCATATTCGAATAAAATATCGGCCATCTTGCGGCGTGGCCAAGGCGGTGTAAAATCGATCTCATTCCCCTGATACACCAATCGCATGGTTCCATTTAACTGCTCAACAGTGGTACTGACCATGGTTTCCACAAGTTCCATCATGAAATTATAGTCCTGATAGGCCACATAAAGCTCAAGCATGGTAAATTCAGGATTGTGAAATCGATCGATCCCCTCATTGCGAAAATCTTTGCCAAATTCGAACACGCCCTCAAACCCGCCCACGATCAATCGCTTTAGATAGAGCTCATCCGCAATTCTGAGGTACAAGTCAATATCCAAAGCATTATGATGGGTGATAAAGGGGCGAGCGGCCGCACCGCCATAAAGCGGCTGAAGAATCGGAGTCTCTACCTCCAAATACCCTCTCGCTTCCAGGAATTTTCGAATCAATTGAATGATGCGGCTTCGCTTAATGAATACCTGCCTCACCTCTGGATTGACGATCAGATCTACATAGCGCTGGCGATAGCGCATCTCTTTATCTGCAAATTCATCATAAACCAGTCGCTCGCCTTCTTCGATCTTTTCTTTCACGATCGGCAGCGTTCGCAGCGTCTTGGATAATAATTCGAACTGCTTCACTAAAATCGTTATTTCACCAGTTCGTGTCTTGAAGACCTCGCCTTTTACCCCAAGGATGTCCCCAATATCGATCAGATCGAATAGTTGAAATCGCTTCTCGCCGACTTGATCCTGGCGAACATAGATCTGGATGCGACCGCTGCTATCCATGATGTGGGCGAAGGCAGCCCGGCCATGTTTGCGAATGGACATCACCCTGCCCGCCACACTAACCGGTTTATTTTCGTAATTATCAAAATTCTGAAGAATATCTCCAGCAAAATGGGTTCGATCATAGCAATGAGGATACGGATTCACCCCCATTTGGATGATCTGCTGCAGTTTTTCATAACGGATCTTTTGTAGCTCTGTTAATTCTTCCACGAAGCATCTCCATCATTGATATTAAAGTAAATTTGTAAAACTAAAACATTGCGCGAAAATCGCACAAAAAAAATCATGACCAGATTAAAACTCTGACCTTCACTATTCCGAACAAAATAGCACATTGATCTTCAAACATACACTCTGGGGACACGCCGAGATATCCAGCATGTCACCTCGTACGGAATTGTCTTTAACATTTGACAAATTTCTTTGACCGTCATCGCGTTATCTTCGGGGCGACCGAACAGGATCACTTCATCGCCGACCTCCACGGGATGTTCCAGGCCGATATCGGCCATGACCATATCCATGCAAACCCGGCCCACCAGCGGGAATTTTCTACCTCGGATGGTCACCACAGCGCGATTGCTGAGTAATCGGTTGTAGCCATCCGCATAGCCGATCGGGATGGAAGCGATGCGCGTCGGTCTCGCAGTGATATATTGCCGTCCATAGCTGACACTGAAATTTTTGGGAACCGATTTGATGAAGCTCACCCGCGATTTTAGCGTCATCGCTGGTCGGATCGATACACTCTCGGTGGTTGTATTCGAGGGATAATAGCCATACATCATCACCCCGGGTCGAACCATGTCCAAGTATGTCTCTGGCAGATCCAGAATTGCCCCACTGTTGGCAGCGTGTTTGAGCGGGATGTGAATGTTTTGTTCCCGTAATGCGGCTAAAATTGCTTGGAACCGCTGAAATTGGAGGTTGGCGAAGCTCTTATCCGCTTCATCCGCTGTAGCAAAATGCGTATAAATTCCCTGCAATACAATCCCAGGGGACTGGCGCACATAACGAATGAATTCAATTGCTTTGTCCCAACTGACCCCCACGCGCCCCATGCCGGTATCAATCTTCACATGAACGCGAATCGGCTTTTGAAAGCTGACTGACAGTTGCGTCAGCGCATCCACAATTTCCTTTGTGTAAACGGTCACCTCGAGGTCATACTGAAAGAATTCCTCTAATTGATGGGCAAAAGCCCCGCTAAAAACAAGAATGGGTTCTAAAAACCCATGACTTCGAAGCTCAATCCCCTCTTCCACTAGCGCCACGCCCAAATAGCTGGCCCCGCTAGAGAGTGCGACCCGAGCCACCGGCACAGCGCCATGGCCGTAAGCGTCAGCTTTTACCACGGCCATCACCTGAGCTGGCGCGACCCGCTGCTTGATCGCTATGATATTGTTCGCAATCGCTGAGAGGTCAACCTCCGCAACTGTCGGCCGCAATAGTCCTCCCATTTAATGAAACATAGTTGTAAATAATGTTTGATCGTTCCACGAAAAGTGCTTCGCAAGTGAAAAATCATTAGCGCTAAATTGGTTGTATCACATTCAAATCCTTTTTCAGGAAAATTTATGGTTCATCACATCTCATTCAAGCCTCATTTGAGATCTGCAGCAGGGTATTCGAGCTGCCTTTCGATTCACTGGCCAAAGCTCAGGGCGATAGCCAATGACGCAAGGAAATGACAGCTTCGCCTCAGCAAAATAGTGCCTGAACAAAAACTCACCTATCTGTCATTTCGACCTCACGGAGGAAATCTGTAAAGGAAATAATCTCAAAGTAACCAGATTTCTCAATTCGTCCAGAATGAGATTTTTGCCTGAGATTTAGTAGTTTTCATTCAAGCACTAAATAGTTTGCTTGAGATAAGCATGAATGAACTGATCCAAATCGCCATCCATGACATTTTGGATGTTGCTGGTTTCGATCTTGGTCCTGTGATCCTTGACCAAATTATAGGGATGAAACACGTATGACCGAATTTGATTGCCCCAGCCAATTTCCTTCTTCGATTTTTCCAACTCTTGCATTTTTTCGAGCTCCTCCTCCTTTTTTTTCTGATAAAGCCGCGACATCAAGATTTTCATGGCGTTCTCACGGTTCATGTGCTGGGAACGTTCACTTTGACACTGAACCACAATGCCTGTGGGGATATGGGTGATCCGAACTGCCGAGCTGGTTTTGTTGACATGCTGGCCGCCGGCACCACTGGCACGAAAGGTATCGATGCGCAGATCATTCGGATTGATGACGATTTCGATCTCATTGTTCACCTCGGGATAGACGAATACCGAGGCGAAGGATGTATGTCGTCGGCGATTTGCATCGAATGGTGAAATGCGGATCAATCGATGCACGCCAATTTCGGCTTTCAAATAGCCATAAGCGTATTCGCCTTGCACTTCGATGGTGACGCTCTTGATTCCAGCTTCCTCCCCCGCTTGCAGGTCCAAAATCTCTGAATGAAAATTGTGTCGTTCGATCCAGCGCAAATACATCCGCATGAGCATTTGTGCCCAATCCTGACTCTCAGTGCCGCCCGCGCCGGGATGAATAGTCAATATCGCATTCAGATGATCGTCAGGATCATTGAGCATATTTTCAAATTCAATCTTCTCAACCAATCCAGCTAATTCATCGATCTCAGCGTTCACATCAGCCAAAAACTGCTCATCTCGTTCTTCTTCGCTTAACGTCAAAAGCTCATCTATATAAGCGGCTTTACTGGCTAAGGTCTGCCATTGGGTTACTTTGGTTTTGCGCTGATTAATTTCGCGCATCGTCTGTTGAGCACGATCACGGTCATTCCAAAAATCTGGCTTTAAAGTCTCTTGCTCCAATTGTTGTATCTGTTCACTTTTTTTATCGATTTCAAAGATAGCCTCGTAGCTCTTCGATGCGTGACTTCAATAATTCCAACCGATCTCTCATTTCTCCAATCATCGAAAATCCTCTAATAAATTTTCTTTATTTCAACCCCCCGAAAGTAATGAGATAGTATCTCAGCATAATTTTTGCCTTGAAGCGCCAGAGCGATCCCCCCCGCCTGGCACAATCCCACCCCATGTCCAACACCTGCGCCATAAAAGGTAAAGCTAATGGGAAAACCTTCATCATCAAATTGCCGATCTATAACAAAACAGCTACTGGCCAGACGATCAGGAGCCAACGTCTGGCAAATGTTCTGCTCGCCCGCTATCAGCACATTTTTTAGACTCCCTAGGATTTCAACTTCAAAGATACGGCCTGAAACACCACGCCGAACTGGTATGATATCGAACAGGGAACCAATTGGATAACCGATTTTGGTTGAAATGATCTCCTCCAACTCCTCATGGTCATAATGCACTTGCCAGCGAAATGGTTTTATTGAGCTGATGAATTGGCTGTTCGGAATTTGTTTCGTTAGGTTACAATACACATCAGGCTCGTTCATTACCCAGTCACGGATCGCAGCATCCGTGGTCAAATCGATTGGCCAATTATCACTTATTTGGCTGTTGGCGCAAAATACAGCGGGATAAGGCTCCTGACCGGTATCGGGGCTAAGGCTGGAGTATGCTTCTGTGTGGCCGCCACAAATCAGGGAATAATAAGCATCGACCACAAGCCGGCCATCATGCAAAACCAAACCTTGTGTCTCTCGAACCGCTTTGCTAATTGGTTCTGCCGCAGCCATCACTCCTTGAAATCGTTGACAATGGGAACTGGAACACAGATGAAAATTGTCATCTGGATGCCGAATCCCCAACGAGGCAATCGCCCGACTTCTTACCGCGATCGTCTGGGCTTGGATCACGGCTGGTGGCAAATCGGGTCGTATTTCGGCAGCGACAACAGATTCGATATACTGCTCCAGTGGCAATTCGCAAATCACAATGATTTTGCCCTCATCATTGCAACGGAACTCCAATGGACCAACAAGGCTGCGATGTTTCTGCTGGCGCGCTTGAATCTCATTCTCCGAGTGCAAATCGAATAAATAAGTTATCACATCATCCGATTCAGGAAGGATTCGAATTACGTTTTCAGATTCGCTCAATTTTTCCAGCTCTGAATCGAATAGCTCGAATGATGCGTATGGCTCGTGAATTTTCTCGCGAAAAATTTGATATTGAAATCCTGACAACCGTTGTTGCGCAAATGCTTTGGCTTCGGCCTCTGTGTTCAATTCATCGACCACAACCCAGTATTCAGTATTATCATTGACAACTTTATTCCCCCAGTATAATTTGCCTCCTCGGATCTTGATGCGGTTGCCAATCCCTTTCTCGATTAATTGATACTCCAGCTCCTGCGCTTCATGGTAATCATAGAATCTGCCCAACACAAGATAATATGCATATTGGGGTGGCGAAAATTGTTTCAATTTCAGCCGCCATTTGACAGACGAAGCGACGTCCTTTAAAATAGCAACACCTTGATCATTCATTACTGAAAATCGACCAGTCAGACGAAAATCCACTGCGTCGCGAGGTTCCTCTAAAGCGATGCGCAATACTGGCATCCCCTCTTGCAATTTCGCTGGGGCGTGATTGTCCAGAGCTGAACCGTTTTGTGGTTGACCCAGCATTTCCACCTCCACATTATCCACCTTGAGTAACGATGATTTTCAATTCAAAATAAAAATTTATGAAAGGCAAATATACAATATTTTTGGTAAATAGTCAAGAATTAAAAAGCCGCTGCTCGTTGCAAAAGGACATTCGGCATCTCTCTCCCAATTTGCATGGGCATCTATTCATCGTAAATCAGAAGCAAGAAATTTTTTTCTTGATTTGATCGGATGGGGTTATTATATTAACTCACAATTGATAGATTCATAAAATAGAGCGAGACTATGATCATCCAGACCGTATTTATTCGAGCCTTCAAATCTATTCTTGAATTAACCACCTCGATCGACCCAAAGATCTCGGTACTCATCGGTCCCAACGAAAGCGGCAAGACCAACATCCTTAAGGCGATGACGGCGTTCAATCCTGGCAGCGAATTCGACTATTCCATGACCTGCCAGTACTCCGATTCCTATGCACAAAAAAGATGCCCTGAAATCGCGCTGGAGTTCGTGATCTCGAAAGCTGCCAGAAATAAATTGCTCAAAATTTCTGACGCCTTCAAAACTGCGGCATCGTTTTACGTGAAAAAAGAAGGGCCGCAAATCTCCGATTATAAAGTCCTGATCGATGGCCAGCCGGTTCCGATCCCTGACATGAAATCTCTGCTCATGTGCCTGCCAAAGATCGCCTATTTCGATGAAATCCCATTGATCAAAAATCGGGTCGATTATTACAGCCTGGTGGACGGTCGGCCTGGCTTCACCACGGAGCGCAATCTGCTTAAAATTGGCGGAATTGATGATGTCGAGGTCATTTTCGAAGACACAACGCATGGCCGGCGCGCGGCAGAACAAGCAAGCAGAACTATCACGGAACAAATTCGCATGGTCTGGTCCCAAGAACCCAGCGTCGAGATCAAGCTTTCTGTCAATGGTAAAGTGCTCTATATCGACATTTCCGATAAAACCACAGTGCTCGACACCCCAGAATCGCGCAGTCTCGGATTTCGCTGGTACCTCTCGTTTTGCATCAATTTCTTGGCACAAACGCGACAATCGAGCACCAACGAATATATTTTTCTCATCGATGAACCAGGCATTCATCTCCATCCGGCTGGACAAAAGGATCTGGTAAAAGTGCTGGAAAATTTAGCTGAGAAGAATCAGATCATCTACACAACCCATTCTCCGTTCATGATCAATCGAGAATATCCAGAGCGAGTGAGATTAGTGACTAAGGGCACCGATGGTACCCATGTCGATAGCGAAGCTTATCGCCAAAACTGGAAGCCTTTGCGCAAATCCATCGGCTTGATGATTGGAGATCTGTTTTTTTTCAGTGATGATAGCCTGATCTTGGAACTGCCGAGACGGAAAGTGCCATTAACTGATCGACTTCGCTTTTGGAATAAGGAGCAAAGGTCTTAATGGTTCAACTGAGAAATAGCATTTGCGATGTCCCAGGGATCATGGTCGGACACGCCCAAGATGAGGTCGCCCGGACTGGTTGTACCGTGATCTTGCCACGGCAACCCGTCATCGCCAGCGTTGAGGTTCGTGGACTTGCACCAGGTAGCCGCGAACTTGATCTTTTAGATCCAGTGCGCACCATTTCGCACGTCCATGCGATTCTGCTAACCGGTGGAAGTGCCTTTGGGTTGGATAGTGCACAAGGGGTCGTGCAATTTTTAGAGGAGCAGAATATCGGCTATGACACCGGGATTGCCAAGGTCCCTTTGGTGCCAGCAGCCGTCATTTACGATCTGGGGGTGGGATCTGCCCAAGTGCGGCCAGATCGCGCTATGGGCTACCTGGCAGCCAACCAGGCACATCCCAACAATGATTCTCGGGGACTTGTTGGAGCCGGTACCGGGGCAACAGTTGGAAAATTTGCTGGACACAGCTTTGCCATGAACGGTGGACTTGGTACTTGCTCAGGCATGATCGATGACAGAATTATTGTCGGCGTGATGGTGGTCGTGAATGCGTTGGGCAATATCATTGATCCTATCTCTGGCCAGACCATTGCTGGGGCGCGGGACCCAGACACTCACCAATTTATCGACCCTGCGCTCATTATTACAAACCCTCAATCGCTATCGTTCGCTCGGTTGTCCAATACCACCCTAGCCGTCGTGGCAACCAATGCCCAATTGAATAAAGCTGAGGCGAAACGATTGGCCCAAATGGCAACCACAGGAATCACCCGAACAACCTACCCAGCTCATACGCCGTTCGATGGCGATGTCGTATTTGCCCTTAGCACTGGAGAGCTACCACGTGTCGATCTATTTCGCATTGGTTTGCTTGCCAGCAATCTAATCGCTGATGCTATCATTCAGGCAGTAAAAGTGACAAATCCTCTCAAATAAAACGGGCGATCAAAATGTGTGTTGATCGCCCATGTTTCAACTGCATCCAGTTCCTGATCAATCTTTGGGAATAGCGTACTTTTTCATTTTGAATCGAAGCGTCGCCTCTGGTACGCCTAGCAGCCGGGCTGCTTTCACCTGATTCCCTCCAAATCGCTTCAATGCTTTTTTGATCAGGTAAATTTCAATCTCCGATATCACGGCTTTGAGGTTCCTCGGCTCCAAGAAATCGAAAGGATGCTTTTTGATTCTAAATGGTAAAAACTCCGCAGAAAGCTCTCCCTCCGGGGACATCAATAGCAGGTTCTTCACGGTATTTTCCAGCTCCCGAATGTTCCCCTTCCAATCGTATTCCATAATCGATTCGAAGATCTCCGATTGAACCGCTGGTTCTTCTCTGCCCTCCTCTTGGCAATACTTTCTCAAGAAAAACGTGAACAGCTCTGGAATATCCTGTTTTCTTTCTCGCAGTGGCGGAATCTGAAGGGTGAGCATGTTCACAAGATAATAAAGTTCCTTGCGAAACTTTTCCGATTCGATCTCTGGCGTGAGATCGTGATCCGACGTAGCAATGATTCGCATCGTGGCGTTGATCATTTCGTTGCCGTTAAGTCTCTTGAACTTCTTGTCTCGTAATACTTGAAGAAATTCATCCTGAAACTCATAATTCATATCGGCAATATTATCCAAAAAAAGAATCCCATTATTGGCTTTTTCCAACAGGCCGATCGTTGTGGAACCATCTGGATGCTCTTCGCCAAACAAATCCTTCAGGCTTATGGTTTTGCCCAGCGCCGAGCAGTTGACCTCAACGAATTGATGGTTGCGACGGGGGCTAAGACTGAAAATCTGACGCGCAATAAATTCCTTGCCAGTGCCAGTCTCCCCAATAATCAGCACATTGCTGTCGATTTTGGCTAATTTTCTGACGGCTCGTTTCAGTCGTTTTGCCTCAGGACTGCTACCAATAATAAGATCTTCCCCCATGTCTGCGATTTGTGTCTTAGTACGTTTTTTTCTCATATTACGCACCTTCCTTCAGATTAGAGTAATTTGATTAATTGATCGAAAATTCAAGCGAAGTTATAGACCATTTAGACAATTGATGAACCGAAATCATAAATTCATTTCATTCTAATTTCTTATCTTCTCCATCTCTTGATAATTGTATCTGATATTCTTCTTTGGGCTTTAGCTCTTTTCCCAAGGGCTGTTGAGAACTTTGCTGTTCAATTCTATCATTTGAAGCACGTTTTTTGGTGAGAATTGACAGATAAATGAGAATGACGGCAGTCAAACCAGCCAAAATGATAAAACTGATCCGTTCGTAGCTCTGTGGATAGATAATCAGAAACACACAGATGGTGATTGCCATGAGCAGCCAAAAAAACAAACGATACGGTGAAATTTCGAAATTATGGCTTAAGTACTCCATCCACTTTTCTATTTTGGTCTTACGTTTGAGAATAGTGATGCCAAGCTTCCTTTCAGAAAATCGGAATTGCTCATAGAACTGCCCAAAATCGCTGCTCACATAAAAGAAATTGTGGAGCAGAATCGACACAAAAAGCAGCAGATTCACGAACAATAGCACTCCGCTGAAAATCGGCAACGGCTGCCTGATATAGTTGAAGAAATTATCCAACGAATCGATTGATATAAACAATAAAAAACTGAATACCAGTAAATTTACATGGCCCAAAACTGGTTTATCATATTTTAGAATTAGATACGCGTAGAGAATGATAAAGAACAGGGACCAAAAGTTCATGCCGATGAAGCCGAGAAAAATCTGCCGAATATGATCGTCGATGAACAAATAGCGATGACTGAGAAGGAAATTCTTATAATATATCAAAGCAATCGGCAGACAAAGGCCCAATGCAATGAGATATTTCACATAGGTCTTTTTATTGAATATCAAATAGTCCACTGGGATAAAGATGATGGTCAGCCCAGTTACGATACTAATAATAATCTTTCGATAAGACCATGCATAGTATTGCAAATAATCATTGCCAAAAGTGTAATTTTTGCCAATAAAAATGACAATGAAACCCAGGACATAGACAAAAGCGAAGATGGCGATGTTTAGGAAAATGTGTTTATTATAGTGCCCTTTAAGAAAAACAGTACCGGCCAGTAAAGTAATGAGGAAATAGAGACAATAATTTACTACGCTAATGGTTGGCAACTCCCAATGCTTGAATCTGAGCGAAAACAGCGTGAAAATTACATACGCTAACCAAAGATTAGCGATGACCCACAACTGGAATTTGACCTTTGGAGTTAATTTGGCCATATAAATTCTGCCACCTATTTGGTTTTTGTCTCAGATCTCCAGTACATTTGATTTGCATCCAAGATGCTGGATCAAAATGCGGGTGATCTCTTTCGGTACCCTTAATTTAACCAGCACGCTAACGGCTCATGCGCGACTTTCCTCGCTTTGAGACGATTCTATGCGATCCATGTCTGAACCTCAGAAGTGATCCAATTTGCACAAATCACCATTCAAATGATAGGAGCTGGGGTGTGAGAGTAACTGTCTTAAGCTGCATGCAGCACATTCAATCTATTTTGGACCAATTATGTTCCCATTTTTTGCAAAAAAATTGGGTTGATTATTGACATGATTGCTTATTCCCGTTAAAAACTGCAGGCTGAAAGATAAAAAATCAACATGTCAAAGTCAATAGTTTTTTCAGTTCTTCTGGAAATTTCACGAAAATCCGAATGCAATTTTATTGGAACCATCTTGATCAAATTATTTGTGATGACAAAAGATAGACATGGTGGACTAAAAAAGAACTGTGCTTTTTTGGAGGTCAATTATTCAGGTGAAAATGCGGGGCAAATTGGAGAAGAATAATCTCAAGAAAGAACCATCTGTTTCAATTTCTTTAGACTCAGGATAAAAATTTCATTTTTTTCTTCGGCAATGATCCCCTCTCGCTTCATGAAATTGAGAGTGCGCGACAGCGTTTCTGGAATTGTACCCAGGATTGCAGCCAGGTCCTTTTTAGAAATGGGGAGCGATATCACATAGCGGTTTTCGCGACGTTCATAATGGTTGAGCAGATAGCTGGCGAGCCGCGATTTGACGTCATGGAGCGAAAGCTCCTCGATCTTTGTAACCAGCATTCGCAGCCGACGCGAATAGGCGCTCATAATTTTGAATGTGATTTCGGGGAAATGGCGCAATATCGTGAGAAAATCCTCTTTTCCGAACCGAAGCAATACGGTATCTTCTAATGCAGCGCAAAAGGCAGGGTAGGTTTCAAAATCAAAAATCACAGCCTCAGCGACCAGATCCCCAGGGTATTGGACATGCAAAATTTGTTCACCCCCTTGGGCCGAAAGCTTGTAAATCTTTACCGATCCAGAAACCACAATAAAGAAGGCGCTGGCCGGTTGCAATTCCGAAAAAAGGTGCTCTCCTTTTTTTAACGTCCTTATGGAAGCTGCCTCCGCAATCAGCTTAATTTGATCGCCCGAAAGAGATTCAAATAAAAATTGGTTCGCCAAAAACTTTTGAACATCCATCGAGAGGCCTTCGACTGGTCAACGCACCATTGAATGATCATCCTATCTATTCCGCATTGTACAGATTGATTGCAAATGAGTCTTCATTCGGAGCTGCAACCAAGACATCAAACAGCATTTTTGATTTAGATGATAATTAGACCCTACTGCAAAAATCGCAATTTAAACAAACGCTGTCATTCCTGTCTGCCAGCCGACGGACAGGAATGACGATATAGCCAGTTTTTGACATGTTAGGCCAGCAACTAATTTGCTGATAAGAATTGTCTCGCTATTCAATGCCCGCAATCGCCTTCAGATATTGCGCGCGGACATAAGCATCAGGCTTGGGATCATTGGCCTGATTTAATTTCCCTCGGAAATCATCAATGCTGTCAAATTGATGCTGTTTCATCCAATTCTCCAGGCCACTCAGCATCTCGCGAATTTTCCCCAATCCTTCTTTGTAAAGTACCGAGGCGATCTGAATCACTTTCGCACCAGCCAGTAATTGTTTGATCACATCTTCGGTGGTTCGAATGTTACCACTTGCAGCAAGGTCCAGTTTTAGCTTGCCCGATAATAGCGCTATCCAGCGCAGCGAATTGTAAAATCCCTCTGGATCATTAAACGACGGTTTCACAGAAGAACTTACTTTATCAATATCAATCTCTGGGTGGACGAAACGGTTGAATAGCACAAGGCCATCTGCGCCCTGATGATCGAGTTTTTCAGCCAGATTAGCAAACGAGGTGAAATATGGCGAGAGCTTGAGAGAAACCGGAATATCGACCTCTTGCTTCACCGCCCTCAATATTTCGATGTAGTTATTTTCGATATTGTAGCCGCTCATCTCTGAACTGAACGGCATAATGTAGATATTGAGCTCCAGGGCATCTGCTCCAGCAGATTCGATCTGCTTGGCGTAAGCGGTCCACCATTTGGAGGAGAAACAATTGATGCTGGCGATCACAGGGATCGAAACTCGCTTCTTGGCAGCGGTGATAGTCTCGAGATATTCTCTCGGACCCAGTTGCATATCAATTTCTGCCCGAATATAATCTAACGCCTCCGTGTGCATTGATACGCTGTCCTTCAGGCCGGAATTCATCTCCCGGATTTGCTCTTCAAACAACGATTTCATGACAACAGCACCAGCGCCGGCTTCTTCACATTTTATGATCTGATCGACGCTCTTTGTCAAACCACAACTGGCGACGACGATCGGATTTTCAAGGGGCAAATTTAAATATCTTGTCGAAAGGTTCATGCTGATTTTCTCCTGAATATGTTGAAAGAGGGACAGAAAGGCATTTTTAAATTGCCCAGAATATAACGCATGAATGCCTAAAAGTCAAGTGAATTTTCTCAGCGAAGCGGCCAGAAAGAATATATCCATGCTTGACATCCCAAATTCGAAGCGAGCAGCGTATGCTTGATCCCAGGCAGCCAGTCGATATGGGAGAGTGATCTGGTGGAAGAGCCCGGGCAACGCGCGATTTTACCCTTCTGGATTCATAGCTCCAGGCATGCCTCAACGGCGATCCAAAAGATTTGTTCGCGCATGGCTTTGTCTCTGGTCCAGTAACGACGCTTCCAACGCTCGCCACTGACATCATCCCCAGCGTAAAAAAGCTGACCGAGGATAACATTGCGAAAGCGGGCGACAGCAAAGAAGGCAGCGGCCTCCATATCTACGGCTAAGCACCCTTCGGCTTTCCGCAGGGCAATTTTGTGAGGCGTCTCACGGTAATAGCCATCTGTGGTCCAGGTTTTTACGACTCGATAGGCGAGCTGTTGTCGGCTCAAAGTTGTTTCGAGCGCCCGAATGGCCTCTGGATGGGCAGTGACTTCACGAGCTGGCGGGAGATAATGATACGATGTGCCCTCATCGCGAACCGCCCCTTTAACGAGCAACGGCAAACCAAAAGGCAATCCAGCATCCAAGACCCCACAGCTACCACAGGCAATGAATTTGCGACACCCGCGGGAAATCGCCGCTTCTAATAAGCTTGCCGCGAGAGGCGCACCAACACCGGGATGAAAAAGCGCCAGTTCCTGGGCTTTATATTCGAACTTGTAGATCGGATGCTTGCCAATCTCTGACTTCATCTCGGCCAATCGCGTCAATCGATGCTGCTGCATAAGCTTGTTGATGACCTCTTGAAAAAAACAAATGACACATCGTTCGGGAATTTCGATGGGCTTGATCTCCCGCTGCGGATCGATGATGGGCGCTCGATCTGGATCAAACTCTAAAATTGGAAATTCTCGTTTCAAATGCGAGAATTCTGTTTGAGCTGGATGATGCGAGTCAATGTTCATTGTTAGCTCAGCAATATGGAAGGTTCACTTAATTTTTCAGCTTTTTTTGTTAGAATCGAAACAGATCAAATCGCCGCCCTCACAAATAGGTTGCTGAAAAACTGCCGCTCGATCTCCTCTTCGTTCAGTCTTCTGCCGATCAAAACCAGCCGATTTTGACGAATCGAACCATCCAGAATGGGCTTCATGATGAATTGATCCATGGTCGCATCTACATAATAGCATTGTTGGCCGATAAAGATGAATCCTTTGAGTCGCATCAAATTGGTTGGTAAATGGTCGCGGAATCGATCCCAACTCTCGTGCGTAAACTGCCCTTCCGATTCTAACGTCACGGACGCCACTGGATCAGGACGCCCTTCGCCCAATTCTCCAGTGGTCACAGCTTTGGGATGCTGAATGGCGTCTAAAATCGTCAGATCAAATTCAGCATATTTGGTGCGCAGTATTGGGACGCCAGGGGAAATGGAAACGACCGCAGCCGCAACCTGTTCCACCTGTGCATCCGACACCAAATCGATTTTGTTCAGCAACACCAGATCAGCGGTTTGAATCTGACTTATGGGCGCCCGCAGCGTATCTTTTATCTTCAAGAAATTTTGACAATCCACCAGACAGATATTGGCTTTTAATTCGACATGGTTTTTCAAATTTGGCAGGGCCAGCATTTCCTCCATTTCCGAAGTATCAGCCAAGCCAGTTGCCTCGATGATGAGCAATTCTGGTCGCAGGTCGGTGGCGATCCGCTCGACTTCAAAAATAAAATCGGTCCGGACGCAGATACAAAACAAACTGCCTTTGTTCAATTCAACCTTTTGGTACGTGCCTGGCGTCAGCAACTCGCCATCGATTCCGACCTTGCCAAACTCATTGATCAAAAGCACCGTTCGTTTACTGCGATAGTGCCCAATCAGGCGATTGAGCAAGGTTGTCTTGCCGGCACCTAAAAAGCCAGTGAGTAGAATGGTGGGAATCATAATATTCAATAATTTTTAGTCGTTCGAAAATGCGTTTTTAGAATCGAATAAGTCAGCCGGCTGAGAGACAATCGGTCCATCAATCCTCGTTGCTTAATCAGCTATTCTTTATCCCAAATCCTTCAGCCATTCTTTAATCACCTCCACGCTCGGCACGCGACCGACGGATTTGAGCCGCTCGCGAACAGTCAATACTGCGGGAGCTGAGTTGACACCATATCGTTCAAGCTCCTTCGGATCAGTGAGTCGAACAACTTCTACTGTGCTGCCCAGTTCCTTGATCGCATGTTGCACGTTCGCCCAAGTTTGCTCAGATTTTTCGTCGTCAGATGTCAACACGAGCAACTGGTTTCGAGACTGCCGAAGCTTGAGATAAAATTTCTCATTGATCCGGTCCTGAATGGCCTGTATAAGCTCCTGTCGCGATGGAATGGTGCTCACAAATTTGATCTTCCCATCGATGCAAATGGTTGGGATATTTCTCACCATGAGCCCCATCATAAATTCCACCGACTCTTTCTCTTTGATCTTATGCTCGCGCCAAATTACCAGACCATTGAACAGCGGCACGATGGATTTCACCGCCTCGACCATATATTGGCACGGCGCACATCCCTCGGAGTCCAGGGTGATGACATCGACGATCACCTTATCGGCCTGACCATAATCCGCCAGGTCCATGCGACCGATGATCTCTTTCTTTTTTGCCAGTAGCTCTCGAGCAACTTGGCGTTTATAGGGGTCATGGACGATTTCAGCCACGGCTTCGAGGTTTCTCGGAGGAACGGCATATGGCAAATCGCAACCAGGGGCCAAAATAAAACCGGTGTTACCTCCAATATCGATGCACTCGAGTGCATTGCGCCGGGCATCATCTTCGCTGCCCATCAGAAGGACAACGGTGAGCTGCAAATTGCCACCAAAGGAAATGCGATATTGCTGACAAACTTGTTTAACATAATCCAAGGGGATATTTTCGTCAATGGAGATATTATCAGGACCAGTTTCGCACATGGCCTGGATGTTGCGCTGAGCATGGCCGCAGACGAAGAATGAAGAAAAGGCATTCCACTTGCGAACCTCGCGGAAAAACTCGGTGGCAAATGGAGAGACAAATTCACGGAAGGCCTCGGGCGAGATCTGACTGGTCATAGGATCGACAATGGCGATCACCTCGCAACCAGCTTCAATATAGAGCCGCGCCATTTGCTTAGAAACCTCCGTGGCATACGCCATGATCTCCTTGACAGCTCCTGGATTGTCGAACATATCGGTAAAGATGTCAGTGCCCCGCAGGTGGAGCGAAAGGGTAAACGGGCCAGTCACTAATCCATAGAGCGCCACGTCTGGCGCTTTGGACTTAACGAGACGGATCGCTTTCAACACTTCTGGAATACGCCCCGAATTTTGGTCGATGAACCCGAGATCTTTGAGTGGTCTTTCGGAGAGAACATGCCGCACAACGGCAGGTGGATTTTCGGGCGCCCATTGCAATTCGCAGCCCAACGCTTCTGCCTCAATTTGCAGGTCAAATGTCACAGGAATGCCATCGGGCTGGTAGCGTCGGATCGCTTCAGTGACCCCCTGAGCCATCAACTCGCCAGAGCGCAAATAGGTAGTAGCATCCTTCCCAATTAAAGCGCCGCCATGGCACCCCACAAAAGGGACCCATGCTGGCCGTTCTGTCGCTTTGTTTTGGAGTGCATCAAATAGTATTTGCTTTGCCATCTTCCTCCCGTACGATTTAATTCTTTTGCGTTAAAATTTTAAATCCTGGGTAATGCATTTGTAATTGATAAAGCGAATTGGTTTCTACCTCGGTGAGATAAAGCGTTTTTAGATCATCACCACCGAATTCCAAATTTGTCGGTTTATTGCCTGGAGTAGCGATGCGGTCTATGATGGTGCCATTGGAAGAGACGACATAAACCATTCCCCCACCGAAATGGGCGACATATAAATTGCCAGCACGATCGAATTCGATACCATCTGGATCGCCTCCAGGCAATTGAATAAAAGTCTCTTTCTCGGTCAAAAAACCTTCGGTGCTGCGCCGAAATCGGCTGATCTGGCTCTTCGCCGATTCACAGACATAAAGCTTGCCGTCCAAGGGCGAGATGGCCAACCCATTGGGAAACGCCAGGCTATCGGCCGCTAATTGAAGTGAACCATCTCTCATCCGAAAGAAAAACAACCGACCATCGAGCCGATCTGGGCCATAACTATTGGGATCGGTGAAATACAGATTGCCATGTTCATCGAAAATCAGGTCATTTGGCCGATGAAACGGTTGATTCTGATAACCAGAGATCAGCACGCGGCATTTGCCCGATGGGGTGATTTTCACGATCGAACCCGATCCGAAATCGCAAGCAACGATGTCGCCGTCCGGTGCCACCGCAAGTCCATTCGTCCGTTTAAATGTGCTATCAGATGCAAATACCAGAGTATCGAGTTGCCCCCGCTTGACTGTTGCTAACCAATCGCCGTAGCAATTGGAAACATATAACGTTCCCTTACCATCCCAGGCTGGCCCTTCGGGAAAATGAAAGCCGGAGCTAACGAGTTGCCATTTCCTATCCATCGGTTCAGTTCGATGACAATCGGATTGGCTACCAATCATGATCAGCCCTATTAATAAAATAGGCAAATAAAATCGCATAGTCAAAATCCCTATTGTTTAAAATTTGGCTACCGCTGCGTGATTTCAGCGAGAATGGATACGAGTTACCGCATTATGCCAATGCCCGAGTTGATTTTTGAGTATTACTTGGATCGCGCATCAGCAGGCAGAGCAGCCAAATTTATAATTATTCAGCTGGACGTTCATTTCAACCTTTTGGCGTCCTTTTTGGAAATGTATCCCTCCCGACCGTCCAGCAATTTAACTTTATACCAATCGCCCGCAGTTTCGATTAATTCTAATTCGATCTCGCCTGGGACTTTCACCAGAGTAATGCTGGAAGAATTAGGTTCGGCCTTTATTTCAAAACGATTGGCGGCGGAGCCATTCACCTGGATTTTCATCACTGATGCTTGTTGCAATTGCTCGTTCGATAGTTCAAATCGATGCTCTTGCAGGTAAACTCCCATAGCATTCAATTTCTGCCAGAATCCCATCTGCTTGCTTACACGGCTTTGAGCTTTGAAATATTTATCTTCTTTACTTTTCAATTTCGCAGCCATGGCATATTTTTCCAGCGCTTGGTTGTAATTGCCAACCGCCTCCTCAAGCAATCCGACGTTATAAAGCGCCGCATGGTTGTATGGGTCCTGTTCCACGATGGCCGCATACTGAAGGTAAGCCGCATCCAGATCATAGCGATCCAAAGCCGCTTTGGCCGTTTCAGCATATCGTTTGAATTGATCCCCTTCAATTTTGGCAAATTCCAATTTCTGCAATTCAAACCTTGGGGCGAAATATCTCACTAGCTTCTGGGATACTTCCTGAAGGCACTTATCCACCGTTGCCTCCGGCGTGGGGAGATCAGAACCATATTCGCCTTCGCATTTTTTCAGCTCCTCTTTATGTTGCGCCTGATGCGAACCAATTACCTGTCCAGTCTCGACATTAATAAATCGCATGGTTGCAAGGGCAGTGGCAACCCGCTTATTGCAATCGACCGTGTAATCGCCCTTCTTTTTATCCTTCCGATTCTCTTTCACCCAACGATCGTCACATGAGACCGTGACCGTGCCAGTAATGATGGCATCGACCCCCAACATTTTGCCGACCTGGGCGGCCTGCGCTTCGTTGATCATCCCAGTCTGGGCCAATTGCAATTCTTGCATGACTCGCGCGATCTGGCTTCGCTCCACAATAGAAAACACATTGGTTCGAGCACCCTGCTGAAACGTTTTGCCTTCCTTTTTCCCCAAACCTAAAAATCCACTGCCAACGTCGCGAATGCCACGATCCTCCTCCAGCAATGCGGCAATCATCATATTGGCCAATTTTTCGCTGCTATCCATAAAGCGCTGCTGGGCTTGGTCTTTATCAGCGACTTTGGTGACTGCGTCCAGAACTTTCTCCCAATCTTTTTTCTTCGTTTTTCCCGGGGGATCATCCGCATGATAGCTACTAGTGACGGCAAAATCAGTGATGGCGATCTGCTTCACACCTTCTAACAATTGTTCTGGAGGCACCAAAATAAAACACTTGAGGGTTTGTGCAGAGGCCCCATAGGTCAGCATCCCCAACATGAGCAGCATGACACCAATTCGCATCAGCCGCAGCCCCTTTAACGTTTCAGAATTAGACTTCATGCCCACCTCCTCATCGTTGATTCAAAAGCTCAAATTATTTACAAAGGTTTTTTCTTCTCAGAATAAAATGGCCAGAATTTAAGACAATCCTATGGTTTTGTCAAGGACTTTTTTTTGGGAGATCTGAATCTCCTATTTGCTCAAGTATCCCGTAGCCATAGAGAGAAAAGAAATTTCATTACGCGATCTACAATCTAATCGATCGATAAAAGTATAATCTTCATGAATGACCTTGCAGTTCAGCATAAAGGATTTTGAAATGACCACGCAATAGTAAATTATTCACCCCTGGGTGAAAAAGCTATAGAAAATTAAGATCAAAACTGCAAAACTGGCGGTTTTAATGCCAGTCTCTGAAATGAAAGTTCCTCGATTAAGGTCCGGTGGATCAGCTCGAGCGTCAATAATTTTCGCAGCTCCACCAAGAATCTGCCACGACCAGCCAGATGAGCGTTGATAATGCGAATCACCTGCTGCTGATTCCAATAGGGGCGCTGCAAAGTGCGAGGATCAAACAGGATGGCTTTGATCTGGTCTGCTAATTCGTCTCGAAACCAGCGGCCATACTGACGAAAATGTTCGAAACCAACGATCGATCGATCCAGATGGAGCGGCTTCAAAATAGCCGTATCAAATCGAGTCACAAGATGATGCAAGTGATTGGGCAGCGAATCCCAGCAAAGACTTTTGTCCAATAAGCCGCGCACCTTGTAGCTGGCGCGAAGGAATCCTGAAAGAAGCGATGTCTGGCCGCCAAGTCCTTTGTTGGTTCGAATCCGCAGCAAGTCCGGCCGACAGTGTTGGATCATCGCGATCTGAAACTCTGCCCCATCAAATCCTGCGCGAGGAGCCCGATAGAGGAGCTCGATCAACTCATTGTCAAGAAATGGGCTGCGAACCATCACCTGGGATATTTCGGTCACCGTGGCCGTTGCCCAGAACCAGGGGATCTCACACTGCAAAATGAACGATAAATGGGATTGATTGGCGTAATCAAGCAAAGCATCGTTGGCGAGCTCCATAAACGGCTGAAAATCTGGATGGATGAGCGAGGGATCGATGGGTCTGGGCCTCAAGGCGCGCCGAACTTTGCCTAGAATTTGACTGCCAAATTTACCTGTAAGTTTGATCGGTGCGAAAGATCGAGCCAAATGGTTAAGATAAATGCCCTCCACATTCGTCGCATGGGCTAGTCCATCCGTGATATAAATAGCTCTAGCGGCATGAGCGGAGTAATTTGTTAGGAAATGATGATCGAGGTTGATGGTGTAATGCGGCAGGTTCATCGCATTCGCCACAGCTCGGGCCAATTTTACATCGATGCATTCTCGGTAGGCATTCCCATAGGTCAATGCGATCAAATTTTGTGGGATTTCGGGGATGGCCGAAAGGATCATCCGCGTATCTAACCCGCCTGTGAGTGCCAGCGCCAGCTTTGGCCCGGTCAAATAGCGAGGCAAAATTCGGGCAAACGTCTGTTTCAAAGCTGTAAAGAACTGCTTTTCTGGCAAAGGTTCTTGATCCTCCAATTGGCGAATATGAAAATAGAGGCTCCGTTCATTCTGACCATCTCGAAATCGCCAAATCGACCCGCTGGGCAGTAATTTGATCTGAGAGAAATAGGTGCGATCATTCAATACGCAATCATAGGAAAGATACTCCGCAACCGACTTGGGATCGATCGAACGCAAAGCTGGAAAAGCGCTCAGCAACGCTTTGGCCTCAGATGCGAAATAATGCCCATCCTTATCCTCATAACAATACAGCCGATGGATGCCATAGCGATCATTGAATATCAGCGCCTTCCGCTGTCCCTTGTCGAATATGACACCGCAGAACCAGCCATTCAACTGAGCGAGACAATCTTCCCCAGCATCTTCATAAAGATGAACCAAGAAATCAGCATTGGTTGGCTGGAGGACATGGCCTTCTTGCCGCAATTGAGTGACGCAATCTTCATCCACAAAACATTCTCCAGCCAGAAATAGCACCACATCGCCGCGCTCGTTTGTTAACGGCATTTTTTGAGAGACGCTTCCTTCAAGACCAACGCTGCCAGCGAGCCAGCCCAACTCCGAATTCTGCCCCATAGCTGGCACATAAAAGGGTTCGTGCATCATACTGTTTATCATCGTGGTCAACAACTGAGCGCCCCGTTCATTTGGCTGCTTTTGAATAATTACCACTATCCCCGGCATAAGCATCTCTCATTGCATTGATTCAACATAAATATTGTTCGATCCATCGGTCACTCCAAAAGGAAGTTTCTGAGCAACCTAACTTGTCCATCCTGAAGTTGGCGAATCGAAAATTTAATTAGCTTCTGTTTCGAAAATCGAAATTCCGTTAGACCCTCTCATTCCTGTTTGGTGCAGAGTTAACGATAAAAAAAGAAAATCATAAATTCAAGCCTTTTATATCTTATGACAAAAATACAAAAACTGAAGTGATAATGCGGAAGGTACGAGATGAGAATAATCAGGATGACCGAATTGTTCAGAAAGCAAAAAAGCGCCTTGCTGGCACTGCAATGCTTTTAGAGAAAAATGGTGAGCAAAATGAGCTGAAAATATGATCTCAGGTCTGGACGAGAAACACAGAGAATCCCGCTTAATCCTTCAAACTTCCAACCAGATATCCAGCTCCAAATCCCACACCTGCTGAGACCAAATTTCCCAGACCTAAGTGTAAAGTAAACCATTTTCGCTTGAGGAGATCGGCATATTTCTTATCCAGCACCTTGTATTCGCGCCAAAGATTTTCGTACGTGGTCATGATGCTGTCAGCTTTCAACGTCAGCAATTCGATGCGTTTGTCTTTGATGATGATTGTACTGTCCAACACAGCAATGGTGCTATCCTTAAGCATCACCTGCTGGGTTTTGTGATCGAGTTCAGCTTTAATTTCGAGCACCTCTGCACCGAAGAATTGCGGCGCAATGATGCCATGAATTCCATCGTTCCTGACAGCGGCCCAGAACTGCCCACGCCAATGGGGAAAAGCAGCATCCAGCTCGCGAATGATGCTGGTGGCAGACCAGAGGGTATCGATTTTCGCCACCGTTTCATTATATTTCTTTTGCAATTCTGCCAAGCGTCGCGCTAATCGCTCCCGTTCAGTGAGCAATCGTTGTTCCTCAATTTTTAGTCCCAAAAGAACCTGATCCAGGCTATCGACATAGCGCCGCATCCGAGCGTCCTTTTTAACTAACTCCTCCATCTTCCGCTCTTGCTCTTTCAGCTTGGCTCGAGTGTCTTTTAATGAGTGCCAAATGCTACGACCCACCACAATTCCGATGACCAAAACCAGAATCAGCAAAATCCAGGCAATTGATCGTTTCATGCGACTCATGTACGTGACACCTCCAATCGATTGCCCTGACGGCGAATGTTTAATTTATTAGCAAATTCAGTCACCACAGCATCATCTCCAGATAGCAACCGATAATAGACTTCATATCCACCCTCTGCGGCATCATACAGCTCGATCTGGGTGTTGCGGCTTTCGATTTCTAAAAGCAACTGCCGAATGACCCACTTCGCCGCTCTAGCCAGCTTTGCTGTTTCTTTGCGATTATGTTCTGTCATGTTTTTATCCTCTTCGGTAATCAATTCCAATCAAGTTCGGGTTCGTAAGCTGAGATTCGATAATATGAATGGCAGCACTGAGAGCAATATTCATCACTCATAGGCTAAAAACCATGGCATGAGACATTTTTGATCGGATAAAACTGCTGGGTCGATTGGTGAAAAAACAACTCAGCGTTATTTTAGTTTTCGAGCGAAAATATCTTTTTTTAAAAAGTAAAGCCATCAATTCAAACGATCATTACGGATGGAATTGTTAGAATTGATATTGATACGAGCAACTCGTGGTAGGAAAATAGAAAATTAATTGGAGAAAGTCAATAAAAATTTCACTCTGGCTAAAGATGCGATAGGTTTGTTGCGCTCCAAAGAATTGAATCGGCCCTATAAAGATGACAATAACTTTGGTAAGCGAAATGACGTCTTAAGAGCGGCAATAAGGATTACTGTCCGTCCATCGCAAAACGGCATAAATACAAATTAAGGCTATCAGAAATCATGCGAATTGGGGGTGCAAAAACTTTGAGTGTCAATTCATCGGAAAAAATCGGAAGGAATTGTCATGCTGAGGATCCGCCGATGATTAGGCGGACCGCTCAGAATGACATCATACCCTTCACTTGATGCCTGAAAGACAGATCATTAAACTCAGCGAATGGGGATTGCTCTCTTTAAAAAGGAGTCTTTTCCAACAAGAAAAGAAGCTTCAAATCAGTTGATTCATTAACAGCCCACATGGCTGAGCTTTTATGCATCGACGCCACTGGCTAATTTCACACCGATTTTAACTGGTTCGCCAGCCAGCTTCAGCTCCTTAGAGAAGACTCCATTTTCAAGACGGTCCTGGATGGTCAGCGACAAGGTTTCCGCCTTGATGTAATCGGCATGTTTTACAATTGCCTCCTCGATTTTTCCGGATGCCTGATAAAATAGGTGAATGCGATCGTTGAGTTCGAAATCAGCTTCCTTACGAAGCTCCTGAATATGACGAACTAAATCGCGCGCCAGCCCTTCGCTCAGCAGTTCATCAGTGAGCTGCGTATTGATCCCTAACAGCATCCCATCGACCTCTTGGACTGCATAATTCTGTTTTGCCTTGATTTCGACGATGATTTCATCGGGATTCAATACAACCTTCCGATCATCAAAGCTGAGCTCAACCCCCAGCTTAGAACGGACCTTTTTGGCGACTTCTTGAGCAGGCAGGGCCGCTAATGCCTTCTGAATCAGCGGCAGATCTCTACCATATTTGGGCCCTAACAATTTGAAATCGATTTTCAAATTATACTCTACGAGTTCCGTATCCTCGGCCGCGACGATGAGTTTTTTGACATTTAGTTCTTCTTTGATATGTTGTTCGTATTTCTTCAAAGTTTCGATCTTCATCGCGCTATTGGGTCGGACGACCAAATCTGAAAGTGGCTGCCGCACTTTGATATTGGTCTGATTGCGCAAAGCGCGACCCGCTTTCACGATGCTGATCACCTGATCCACTTCTTTTACGAGCTGATCATCTACAAATTGGTGATCGACCTGCGGGAAATCGCAATGATGAACCGATTCTGGGGCAGATGGATCGCAGGATCGGACCAAGTTCTGATACATCTCCTCAGTCAAAAACGGGATCACTGGGGCCAAGAGTTTAATCAGCGTCACCAATACATGATGCAACGTAAAGTAGGCCACTTTCTTATCGTTGTCCTTTTCGCTCTTCCAGAAGCGCCGTCGATTGCGACGGACATACCAATTGGATAGATCATCGATGAATTCCTCCGCCGCTTTCATAAACGCCATCACATTATAATCGCTGTAATTGTCATGGGCGTTTTGGATGAGCTGCTGCAACTTCGCCAGGACCCAACGATCGATTTCGGTCAAGTCAGAAAAATTGATCTTCAAGGTCGCGGGATTGATGTCATCAAGAATAGCATAGTTGGTCCAGAAAGCATAGCTGTTCCATAAGGTCAGCAGATGTTTGCGAATCTCTTTCGCAGGGCCATAGCCAAAATTGATATTGGTAAACGGATTATGCTCGGCGAACATCCAGCGCATCGTATCTACGCCCATCTTTTCGGCAGCATCATCGAACCAGATGGCATTGCCCGCGCTTTTGTGCATCTCCTCCCCTTTTTCATCGCGCACCAGCGCATGCCCCAGCACCGTCTTGAACGGCTCGCGGTTTTCCATCACTGTGCTCATCGCGAGGATGGCGTAGAACCAATTACGGAACTGGCCAGGAAAACATTCGGTGATGAAATCGGCTGGAAACCATTTTTCCCAATAAGAACGATCTTCTAAATAGCGCATGGTCGAATAGGGAACGATCCCAGCATCCAGCCAAGGATTGCCCACATCTTTAATGCGCGATACCTTTGCGCCACAATGTTTGCAGGCGATCTTCACATAATCGATCCAAGGACGATGCGGCGAGTGCCCCACGAACTGATCCCAACCTTCCACCGCGCGCTGTTTCAGCTCGTCAATGGAACCGATCACCTCAAAATGGCCGCACTGGTCGCATTCGTAAATCGGCAATGCTAATCCCCAGTATCGCTTTTTGGAGATCATCCAGTCACTCATATTTTTCAGCCAGTCCAATTCCAACTGCATCCCATACTCTGGCATCCAACGGATCTTTTGGGTGATCGCCATGATTTGATAGCGCAGTTCGTCCATCTTAATGAACCATTCATCTACCAGGCGGAAAACCAATTCTGAGCCATGGCGCCAGCATACCGGATAGCGGTGCGTAATCTGCTCTTTTTTGTAGAGGATGTGCTTTTCTTTGAGGTTTTGAATGATGGGCTCGGCCACTTTCATCACATTCTGCCCAGTCAACCAGTCAAAACCGTCGATAAAAGTCCCGAATTGATCCAATGGTGCGATAGCTGGAAGCCCATGCTTTTGCCCCAAAGCAAAATCTTCTTTGCCACATCCTGGGGCAATATGGACAATGCCAGTACCGTCTTCTGCGCTCACCTCGTCCCATAGCAGGACTGGGTGTTTGACTCCTTTCTGGGCAGGGAGCTCTTCAAATGGAGAGCGAAATTCCCATCTTTCCATCGCTGCACCTGGCATCTCCGCCAAAATTTCAATTTCACCCTTCGAAGCCATGACCTCGCGCACGCGATCCCGAACCAGATAATAAATCTGATCGCCTTGCTTGACCTTAACATAAGTAAACTCAGGATGAACAGCAGCAGCGACGTTCGCAGGCAGAGTCCATGGCGTCGTCGTCCAGACCAATAGGTTTTCGTTCTCGCGGCCCACCAGCGGAAATACCACATAAATGCTGTCATGACGAATTTCGCGGTAACCTTCGGTTGCAATTTCATGCTGCGACATCGCCGCCCCACAGTCGATGCACCATGGCATAACATCATGACCCTTATAAATCCAGCCGCGATCGTAGCATTTTTTGAGGAACAACCAGATGGTGAAATTATTGATATCGGACATTGTGTAATAAGAGTTGTCCCAGTCCATCCAATAGCCCAATCGGATCGATTGCTCGGTCTGAATGCGCGAGTATTTCATCACCCGCTCTTTGCACTTGTTGACGAAATTTTCGATCCCGTACGCCTCAATATCGGTCTTGGATTTGATCCCCAATTCCTTTTCCACCTCAACCTCGACCCATAATCCTTGGCAATCAAAACCATTTTGGTAGCGCAATTCGTGCCCGGTCATGGCATGAAAACGTTGAAAGATATCCTTATATGTCCGGCCCCAGGCATGATGCACCCCCATGGGGTTATTAGCAGTGATGGGACCATCCAGAAATGACCAACGCGGTTTTCCTTTATTTTTCTCAACCAATTTTTTGAATGATTGATTTTCTCTCCAGAAATCGAGAATCTTATGTTCGATGGCGACAAAATCTGCCTGGCTATCTACTTTTTTTAACATTGCTCTGCTTCCCTTTTCTTTCGACTTTCAAATTGATGATTACTCAATGGAACATTGACCCTATGGCTATTGCATTCGTCCCCTGGCGCAGACGAAATCGATGGAAAAATTGATGCCCATCTTTTTCAGCAAGTCATCCCTCTAACCTAATATAATAAAAAACCCGCTGTTTTTTGGAAACCTGGCAGCGGGTGTGGTCAGCGCTCTCTGCTGAATGCAAGATGATGGTTCATATTCCCTCCGCCAGGCGAGGGGGACGTATGATGATGGTAATTCGCCCTGCCTCAAACAAGAATATTAGATTGTTCATTCGGATATATTTCATCGCAGCCTCAAACCAAAATTCCAAAATTTTGTTGGCACTAAAAATAAGATTTTTAAACATAAATGTCAAGACTTAATTTGAATTTTAAAAATTTTTTATTATGGATTTGGCTCGGCAAAGGCTCTTTTATGCTAACTAATTATTCAATGATCAGCAGTGGGCAACCGTGAAATCATAATGCTGCTATCCTGTTCTTTCGAATTTTCTCTTGACATTTTGTTGAATATTTATTAAAATTGTGCCATGAATAAAGAACAATTAAAAAGGTTGGCTCAGAATCCCAATCATATCCCTGGGATCTACAATTATTGCGATCGGTGGTGCGAAAGGTGTGCATTCACAGCGCGCTGCCTGAACTTTGCCATGCAGCAGAACGAGAAAAAGGCTCGGAAGAGCTATACCATCGCTGATGAAGAATTCTGGCAAGAAATCTATGATAATCTCGCTGTTGCCAAGGAGATGCTGGAGGAGATGTTGGAACAGCAGGGCATCGAGATTAACCAGCAAGAGATGGAAGCGGTGATGAATGCCCAAGAACAGAAACGTCGGGAGGCTGAATCGCACGAATTGGCGCAAACCGCACGAAAATATGGCACCATGGTGGACTCCTGGTTCAAGAAGAATCGAGCAATGTTCAAACAGCGCGAGAAGGATTTGCGCACTGAATTTTCCATTGGTCTTGAGCAACGTCAACTGATCAACGAGGCTCGTCAGATCGTCGATGCCACTGAAGTCATCGGCTGGTATCAGCATCAGATCTATGTCAAGCTAATGCGAGCACTGACACATTTCGATGACGAAATGGAACTTGAAGATCCGATTCAGAACGATGCCAACGGCTCTGCCAAAGTCGCCCTTATCGGCATCGATCGCTCGATCGCGGCATGGTCGAAACTGAACGACATGTTCCCAGAAAAGTCTGATACGATCTTAGATATTTTGCTGATTTTAGATCGGCTGCGCAAGAAAATTGACCAGTATTTTCCCAACGCCCGTGCATTTCTGCGGCCAGGTTTCGATACCCTCGTCGGTCACGGGTTATCTGAAAGCTCCGGATGATATCGCTCCGCAGATCATGGCGGCCGCCTCGTCCAATCTGAAGGGATCTCCGTGCTGCTCATGCGAAGCAACGGTGCCTTCCATTTAGTTTTTCGTTTGAAATTCCATTGCAAACGATCGCAATGGTTCAATTCCATTTATTCTTGCACAGCCATGTTTATGTCAAATACACCCAGGCAAAATTTGTATTCTTTTTTTTAAATAAAGTGTTATCCCTCGGTTCAACACCAAAAAATTCTGGCCGAGAGCGCCGACGGAAGGAATTTTTTATCACTCAATTTAAATAACTGTCGGATCACCATCGCGACGTTTCATAAATAGATTCATCCGAACCATATTTTTAGCACCCTGAATTGCTGATGGACTTAGCCCAATTGACAAGCGTTGTTTATTTGACGATCGGGGTAGTTTTATGCCTGATTGGAATTCTGATTTTTCGGGAAAGCCCGTCGCAACGCGTTCACCGTGCCACCGCCGTCATGATCTTTTTGGCATCGCTGGGTCCCATCATGGGCGCGTTTGGATTGATTCTAAATCGAATGGGAAGCAAGATCAATCTCGACGTGGAGCTGTTCCGAAGGATTTTTTTGGTATGGGAATTTTTTTTCCCCCAGCTCCTCTATTTCTCGATGATCTTTCCCAGAGAGCGCGGCTTGATCCGACAGCACCCCCGCACGATTTATCTGATTTACCTTCCTCATTTCTTGCATTTCTGGGTGGTCTGGTTATTCCGAAGTCCGGATAGCTTCATGGCTATTGCTTCCCAAATCGTATCAAATTATAATTCAGAGCTGTTGCTGCGTCCAATCTTACTTGTGTTCAATCTTCTCCTCGGGATGCTCGGAGTATTCTATGAATTTCATACCAACTTCTTTGCCCTGATCAATTTGATCTATGTCATCGCGGCGATTTTCATCATGTATAAAGGATATCAAGAGCTGACCTCGTCCAGGGCCAAACGACAAGCGGCATTGGTGCTATGGGGCATCCGTGTCAGCGTGGGACTCTATGCGGTGGCGTTTCTGTTGCCAAAGCTGCTGCCAATTGAAACATCGGACGCCGTGATTTATTTCTTGACCATTCTTGCACTATTAATCGGTGCTGGATCCATTGCCTGGGCCATCATAAAATATCAATTCCTCGACATTAGCCAGCAAATCAGGCAACGATTTCTATTTTCCATTTGCACTGGTTTGATTATTGGTATCTATTTGCTATTGTACAATCAATGCCGCCAGCTTAGCACCTCGCTGATCGGATTGCAGTTGCCTTTGCTGGAAATTATGTTCATCATCATCGCTGTGGTAATATTTCAGCCGACGCTCTCTGGTATTGATCATATTATCCAGAAATTGTTTGGCAGAGAAAAAGCAGATGCCGACCAATTGTTGCAACAGCTTAGCCATGAGATTCTCACTATATTAGATTTTTCCCAGCTCAGGGAAAAAATTACCAATGCCTTAGCTGAGAACTTAATGTTGGAAAACGTGCATCTCATCGCTCGGAATAAAGCAGGTGATTTTGTGCTGAATGATTTTGAAGATACTGGTGCAGAAAATGATAAATTTTCATCCCATGGGGATTTTATCAGAGCGATCGAGCAGATCAATCGGCCGGTTGGCTTTGATGAATTAATTCCTCAAATCAAAGATCCAGTAGAAATTGATTTGCTCAATCGATTGAATTGCTACTTGCTTATTCCGCTGGCGCATCGTGGCACGCTGAATGGCATCTTGTGCCTGGGCAATAAACTCACGAGAACCTCGTTTTCCGCTGAGGACGCCAGGTTGCTCAATGTACTCTCGAATCAAATTGCGATCGCATTAGAAAATATTGATCTCTATCGCACGAAACTGGAACAGCAGCAAATTCAAAAAGAGATCCTGGTGGCGCGGGAAATCCAAAAAGCTCTGCTTCCCTCCCATGTCCCTCAGGGCAGCACCTTCGAAATCTCCGCGATGAATATCCCATCGAAAGAGGTGGGTGGCGATTATTACGATTTCATCCAGTTCGATGACGACCTCATCGGGATTGCCATCGGCGATATCTCGGGCAAAGGGATCCCTGGTGCAATGCTCATGTCCAATTTGCAGGCCACGCTTCGAGCATCGGTATGGCAGTTCGGCGATCCAGCCGAAATAATGAAACGCATCAATGCGCAGATTGCAAAAACCACATCTGCCGAAAAATTCGCTACGTTTTTCTATGGCATCCTCGATGCCAAAAAACTCACTTTCACCTTCAGCAATGCTGGACACAATTACCCAATCATCAAAAAACAAAACGGTCAATTCTGCCATTTGACAGAAGGCGGGCTTGTCATCGGTGTCAATCCAAATTTTGAGTACCATCAAACAGAAATGAAACTCGATCCCGGCGACACTTTGATTTTTTACACCGATGGGATCACCGAGGCGTTAAACCCCCAGCTTGAAGAATTTGGCGAGCAACGGCTTCTCGATATTATTTTGAACTGGAGCTATAAATCTGCCGAGGAGCTGCGCAATTTGATCTATGAGGAGATGATCAAGTTCACTGAGGGACAAGGCCAATACGATGATCTCACCTTGATTGTGCTGAGAATTTTGCCTTCAAACGATTGGCCGACGACCAATTTCTATTTTAAAGATGAAACGACGGGAGAGAGAAAGGCTGGAGGTTAACGAAAAATAGCATGAATGGAAATAGCGATGAACAAATGAGTGCTTTGCTGGAATTATGGAGAAGCTTCAGTGAAACGAAATACCCGACAAATCATCTGTCGGGTATTTCGTTTTAGATTGCTTGTTGAGCCTAAATATTATTCAAGAAGGATCATCTTTTTAGTTGCATTGAACTCGCCAGCCCGGAATTGATAGAGATACATTCCGCTCGGCACTTTTATCCCCTGGCTGTCGCGGCCATCCCATCGCACCTCATGCACACCCGCGGAAACCGTTCCATCAACCAGCCGAATAATTTCCTGCCCCATCATGTTATAGATGGCAAGTATCACCCTTGATTCTTGCGGAAGCTGGAATCGAATACTGGTCTCTGGATTGAACGGATTGGGATAGTTTTGTTCCACTTGGTAATTGTTGGGTATTTGTGCTAGGGGTGCTGGTTGAGCGCTCTGCATGGGGAGCTGAACAAAATTATTAGGCAACGAATTGCCTTCCTGTTGGGTATAAATCTCAACTTCACCAATCTGGCAATAATCCGATTGTGAAGGATCTGGACGATCTAACACCAGTTTTATGTATTTCGCCGGAACTGGATCGAAATAGAAGCTTTCCCAATCCCCTGTTGTCTTTGTGGCGCTGAAAACCTTTGAGAAATCGCCAGGCTTTATACCAGAAGTTGAAACCTCCAAATGAAACGCCTTGAGCCATCGGAATGAGAATCGGACTCCTGTATCGGTCAAGATTCTGATTTTTGAGATATTCTTAATGGACTGGTCGGCAAAACTGAAGATCACATGAGCTGGCGGATCCAAAGTCATCGCGGTGACTGTCCCATCCCAATCACTGATATCACCATCGATGGCGTTGGACCAGCTCTCGGCTGGGTCAGTGGGTGTTCCATAAGTGACTACCAGCTCAGCGCGATCACTCTTCACGAAATCGGCGCGACCAAAGACCTGGAGCTCCCCAAGTTGACAGTAGGCAGTAGAAGCTGCTGTTGGTTGGTCGACGATCAGTTTGATAAATTTAACCGTTTGAGCTGGAAAAGAGAATTCTTCCCATCCTCCAATAAGCTTTTGCCCGGTGACCAATGGGAGAAAATCCGCCTCTTGCGTTCCAGTAATGGAGTACAAAATGCGGAAATGGGTGACCCAGCGGTTTTTGAATCCAACCTTGGTATCCGTTAGCAGTTTAATCTTCTCAATTTTGCTGAATCCCCCACCCAAAAATCCGAAAATGGCATAAGGAGCTCGCTGAGATGAGGTAAAGGCAGTTACCGTTCCATCCCAATCTTCTATATCATTATCAATTGCATTGTCCCAACCTTCCCCTTCGAACGCAGGGCTGCCC
This sequence comes from candidate division KSB1 bacterium, assembly GCA_034506395.1. Lineage (NCBI taxonomy): Bacteria > Pseudomonadati > Candidatus Zhuqueibacterota bacterium. The sequence continues at coordinate 94,579 of JAPDPQ010000013.1, forward strand.
TCAATAAATGTCAATAGGGCTGGTGTGAGCTGAACGGCCACCGGCCTGCTGGCAGTAGCCCACGGACCAACCAATCCAGCTTTATTTTTGGCTTGAACCGAGGCTAATAACGCTTGACCATCATTCGCTGGGACGATGGCAGTTGGAGATTCGCCAATCCATTGATCAAAGACGACCGCACTATCGGCATTCAAGTCGATCACTCTGAGCCGATAGCTGGCGATACCACTAAGATCATCACTGGCTGGATCCCAGGAGAACGGAACATCGAAGTAATTCACTGCCGTGGCCTCGGAACTTGGCTTGCCTGGAGCGCTCGGCGGCGTCAGATCTATGGTGATTCCATCACTCCAGTCTGACCAGTCGCTCACACCAATAGCTGCATTATGCACACGGATGCGTGCGTACAGGGTCTGGCCATGCTTTCCAGCTACCTTGTATTCCAATTTTCGGGTGATCCATTTATCAAAAACATCGCTGCGACCAATTGCGGTTCCGACCTGAAGTTTGTAATTCATGATCACCCCGCTCTCTTCATCGATGGCAGGATTCCATCGAAATAAGACGCTATCTTTTCCAGTGAACTCGCCCTCATCGAATGGCCCGCCCTGAAGGATCGGCGGTGTGAGATCGATCAAAATCCCATCGCTCACCCCAGACCATGGGCCACAAAGCCCCACCCCGTTAGTCGCGCAAACCCGCGCATAAAGGGTTTGATTGTGACCGCCATTCGCAACGAAGGACAAATCGGCGACTGTTGTATCGGCAATATCTTTTGCGCCGGGGCTGGTTCCCACCTGAATCCGATACCCGACGATCCCAGACTCTGGGTCATTCGCCTCGCTCCAAGTAAATGGCACAGCAGCTTTGTTGGTAAATCGTCCCAAATCCTTGGGCACCCCAGGTGCCGTAGGACGCGTCTCTACGATGAAGACGCTGTCGCTCGCATCACTCAGATTCTTAAACGTGTCAGTGATTCTCAACAAACACTGAAAGGATGGTTTCACTGAAGCGGGGATATTCCATTGATAAAAGCCGCTGTCTGGCAAGTTGGTTACCAGGTTCTGCCAAGAACTACCATTGTCATAAGAGATATCGATAGTAATGAGTCCTGACCCGCCAGCAGTGAACCACTGGATAGTATTGGTTTCGCCGATGACATACACCTCACCTGGCCCTGGATTGGCAAGCTCGATGTATGGGTCTCGGACCTGCAATTTTTTTGAGGCAATGAATGCGAAATTATTTTTTTCGTTGAACTCGATAATTTCATTGTTCGGATCAATGATCCAACCGATATAATATTCACCCGCAGGAATTGGTTCTGGGAATATCCCTTGCCAGATCGCATGTCGCCATGAAAATGGCGGAATTGATGGGATCTGGGTGGTTCCAATAAGATAGTCAGAATTGGGATCAATTTCTGCATCCACTGAGGCGTAGTATGCAATGGTGAACCCTCCAGAGCGATTGGTACCGATATTGCGCACATCATTCCAGATCCGAAACCTGGTAAATCCTCGGACCACAGTAGTGCCCTGAAAATCGGACCACTTCGCCCCATCGTCGATCAAATCCGGCAGATCTGTTGGGGGCAAATCCTGTTTTAGCCATTGCTCCAATTGAGCAATATTATTATTGTTAAAACGGACCGCCATATTCATTTTACTATTGTTATCTTCGCCAATATGAAGCGACACAATTTTTCTGGTGTTACCGTCCATGACCCAGATGGGCATGCCATCTTGCCCGTCGAAGGCATCCATTTTATGCCACAGAAAATTTTCATCCACGCTGCTTGCCGAATCACTGTCGAAATAAAGGCAAAGCCCAAAATCAAGATCCACTGGATAACCAGCACAATAGAAAACGCGTTTGTACCAGTTCAGATCGCTCGTAGTGAAGCGGGTCATCCATCCAGTGAAATTCGCTAATTGACGATCTAGCGTCACCAGCGCCCAATCGTATTCTGGCAATGATGTCTGAGTCCAAGCTTCAGGAACTCGGATCTTCACAGCCCATGCGCTATAAAAGGGTGTATAATCATTGTCCAATCCCGGAATGATCTCAACCGATTTTGCCATGCCGCCAAATTCTTGGCGATAGACATTATGGGCTACAGTTAAGCAGTGAAAACCGATGCCGTCATCCCGACCGATGAGAACACCTGTCCCAACAAACTGATCCCCACTTGGAAAAATGATATATAATTTGCAAATGGTGCGCCACGGGAAATCAACGGTTGGCGAAATCTTAATCCGACCATCAGGTGAGAACACTGCAGAAATTGCCTCTTGCTGATCATTTCGATCCGAAGATGGTTGGCGATTTTGGCTCAAAACGGAAGGCAATATTGAGTCGTTATAAATTGCGTGATTAGTTGTTCCAGAAATCACATCATATTCGATTGTCGCGAGAGGATTCAAGATAGCTGATTTACGAGAGGAATTGGAAAACTTCGGACTAGGAATAGGAAGCCAATGCTTTTTATCTTCTGATAATTTTAGAAAGGGATTGTCTTTTCCTTTTGCATAAGATAAGATGGCATCATCGTTGTCAAAACTGCTCTGCCCCAAGATCCCTGACGTTGGAATAATCAGCAGGCAGATCAAAATACTGATAATGCGCAATGGTCCCATTTGAATTGGTTCTCTTTTCATGGCTCATATCTCCCCAACTTAGTGATAGAAATCATTTAATGAAAATGCAAAGTAGTTTATGTCTTTTCTGTTTATTGTAATGCATAATATTGGCGTAAATGATCTGACAAATAAAACTACCCACCAAGCTCAAAATCTGAAGTCACATTTTTTACGCCGCAAGATAAAACAATTTTTTTTAATTGTCAAGTAGATTTTGCTAAGTCTTGAAATCAAGCATTTCTGATTCAATCATTCAACGCCTTTTGATCTGGATATAGGTGCAAACCTTGAGCTTCTGTTGGTTTGCTTTTCTGAGTTAGAATACCAAGAAATTCAATTTTGTAATCATTTTCATGATAATAATATAGCTTTTTCGAATAAATTGAATTGATCTTTATCACAAAAACTAAATATGTGTTACAGGAGTTTTCTATTGATTTTGAAATTAATTTTTTGTATAATTCATCATAAAATCGACCAAAATGCAATTTGTTGTGATGATAAAGTGTTCTTTGAATCCGTTTCCATCAAATCAAATAACCGATCTGCATCGTGCTTCCGCAACCCCACCCTCATTCATCCAAAAGGAGACTCCCATGAAGATAAGCATGATCAAGTTTTGGGAAGCGGCATTCTTAACGTGCCTGCTTATCTTGATTCCTTACAAGAATCAAGGCTTTGCTCAAGAAAATCGGCACGGCAATCCTATCGTAACACGATGGGTGGATCCCGCTGGCTCAAAACCAATGTCTTTTCAACAATGGATCAGCAAAACCCTTTCCGCTCCACTCACAACCGATCGCATTTACCAGTCGAGCCCAGTTTCAAAGCCCAAAATCATGATCCTCGTGAATGGGAATTTGTATCCAGCAGTCAGGAGCCAGGTCGACCAATATATCGCTGATTTGGAAAGCCAGAATTATGAAGTTGTCCTGGTAACAATCTCTGGGGGTACACCCCAAAATATTCGATCAATGCTTCAAAATGAACCTGGATTGGTAGGCGCAGTGCTCATTGGTTCTTTGCCGGTACCATGGTTTCAGATTATCGAGACATTCGATGGCGGAAAAACTTATCAATATGAAGAATTCCCCTGTGACCTCTATTATATGGATCTCAATGGGACATGGGCAGATACAAAGCACTACGACTCAGTTAGCAAGAGTTTTGTGAATGGCTCAGATGGCATTTTAGAGAGCCATACTGGCGCAGTAGCTCCAGATATCTGGATCGGACGGTTGATGGCATCAACCCTGACTTCGGGGAATGAAGTCAATCTGGTCAATAATTACTTCACGAAAAATCACCTTTATCGAACCGCCAAGACATCGATTCAAACCCGCGCGCTGACATACCTGGATGATGATTGGAGCAACTGGACGACCTGCGGATTGGACTGTGTGTATAATAGCATTACTGTGGTTAACGATAAAGAAGTAACGCGCGCGCCTGATTATAAAAATCGATTAGACGACAATTACCTTTGGATTCACCTCTGCGCCCACTCATGGCCTGGCGGCCATGGGTTTAAATATAATAACGGAACGAATTGGGATTACGTCTATGTGAATGATGTCCGCACTATCGATCCATTGGCATATTTCTACAATTTGTTCGCTTGTTCTAATGCGAGGTACATTGAAGAAAACTACATGGCGGGCTGGTACATTTTTATGGACAGCTATGGGTTAGGGGCGGTTGGATCGACAAAGACTGGGAGCATGTTATCCTTCGAGGATTTTTATGACCCATTAGCAGAGGGCGCTACCCTAGGGGATGCTTTTAAAAATTGGTTCACTAAGCGCGCTGAGGGCGGGTTTGAGGATTGGGAGCAGGCATGGTTCTATGGAATGACCTACCTCGGCGATCCAGCACTCACTTGTGGTAGCCCGTACACGTTGCCAGAACTGGTCGGCAAAAATATCAGTTTTAATCCGAATTCAGCCTCTCCTGGGACTAATATCACTTTCACGAGCACCATCGCCAATGAAGGCAATAAGCGAGCCGGACAATTTCATTTCAATTATTACATCTCCACCGATAATAGCAATTTCAGCTATGCCAACGCATCCTTTTTGGGATCGGACATGATCGATTTCATCAATGGGTTATCGTCAAAAAGTTCAACCACCACATTACAAATTCCTCCTTCAGTCACAGCCGGTCAGTACTACGTCTGGATCGTAATCGACCCATTATACGAGGTCATCGAGGCCTATGAATATAACAATAAATTTTGCTCCACCCTTCCGCTCCAAATCACTTCTGGATATACCATTTTCGACGATTTCGAGGATGGAAATGCCAATGGCTGGCTTCCTAAAACCCGCTCACGCTGGTCTGTGGTCTTGGACCAGGGAGATTATTCCCATTTTTTGAACACCAGCAATTACACCAACGACGAGCGATCGATCATTTCGGGATATGAGTTCTTCGATTTCGATTTGAATGTCAAAATCAAATCTCCAGAAAATTTTTCGTCAAATCCGGGTGCAAACTATGTGATCTGGTTTGGCTTCAGAGATGAGGATAATTATTATTACCTGCGATTCGATCATCTCAATTATGAGAATAAACTGTTCCGACATTACCAGGGTGGCAATACAGTGATTGCAACCTACAATGGGATGACAATAAATGACAATAATTATCATCTTGTACGCGTGGTTCGATCGGGAAGCCAAATTAAAGTTTATTTTGACGGCGTTCAGGTGATGACTGCCAATGATAATTATCTACCAGGAGGAAAGATCGCCCTGGGATCTTACAACGATGCAGTCTATTTCGATGATGTCGGCATCATTGGGGGCTCGCCACTATCGATCAATATCACAGCTCCAATCGGGGGTGAGAAATTAACGGTGGGCCAGCCATTCAATATCACCTGGAGCGCTTCTTCCTCGATCAGCCAGATTCGGATTGATCTTTCTCTGGATGGAGGTGCGAACTGGAGTAATTTGACGCCAAATGCTGCCAATACTGGTAGCTGGATTTGGACGCCTCAGCCCCAACAAAAATCTCCCAATTGCAAAATACGCTTGCGCGACGCGCTCGATTCCACCGTCGTTCGAGTGAGCAACTCGTTCCAGGTCATCGACCCCAATGTTTACACAGCGATCCAAGTTCCCAGCTCCATGGCAGCGCCCACGATCGACGGGGTGCTCAATGAAGCAGTTTGGAATTATGCTGATAAAGACTCATTGCTATTTGGCGACACCGAAAATTGGGGACAACGGTGGACCCGATGGAATGATAATCTCGTCATTTGGCGTGCCGTTTGGAGCCCCACAACCAATCGACTCTACGTAGCGGTCGAAGTCAAAGACGATATTCGGGGTACATTCGATGACACCAATCCCAATGTCTCCAATTATTATCCCTGGAACGATGAATCGATTGAATTTTTCACGGATGGGGATAATAATGGTGGAAGTTATAATGGTCGTTATGATATCGCTCAGCAATGGCGCGTATCAGGTCAGAACATCCGCAATCTCAACAATTATCCTTCGGCTACGAGCACTGGCATCTATACTGGGAACGACTTTATCACGGCGGTGCAGCAGGGGCCTCAAGGAAATTGGATTTGTGAAGCGATGTTCACCATTTATAACGTATTGCCATCGCAGCCACGAACGCTTGTCGCTGGAGATATGATCGGATGGGAAATTTGGTACAATGACTCGGACAACGAAACCTGGGAAAATGGGCATTATGTCCGTGATCATCAAACCGGATGGAAATATCTTGGCCCTGCCTATGGTAATGCGAACTACTTTGGAGATCTGCTGCTCGGCCCAGTGCCCCATGACAGCTTGCTTGTCACCATCAATCAAATTGACGCAACAGGTTTCCCTGCGATCCGTTCATACGTGTCTGTATCCGATCTCGGCGGGAATGCGATCGTTGGGTTGAATGAGAACAACTTTTTGGTCAAAGAGGATGGAGTCCGCGAATTGCCGATTACAGTGACGCCTTATGGCGGCGCACAAAAAGTGAATGTTGGGTTTGCTATGGATTACAGCGGCAGCATGACTACGCAGGCGATCAAAGATATGGAAACAGCGGCGCATACATTCGTCAATCTAATGGAAGCCAATGACGAAGGTGCGGTGTTCAAATTTTCCAGCTACGTCCAAAAAATGATCGGGTTCACCGCTGACAAGAATGCTTTGCACAGCGCCATCAATGCGAGCTTCCCAGGCGCTGGCTATTCCACTGCCCTCTATGATGCCATTTATAACGCTATATCCGAGGCGATCGGCAAGAGTGGGAGAAAAGCGGTGCTGGCGTTGACAGATGGAAAAGATAATGCCAGTTCCCATAATATCGACCAAACCATTGCGCACGCGAATCAGTATAGCACCCCTGTGTTTACCATCGGTCTTGGATCAAGCATTGATGAGACGGTTCTGAAGAAAATTGCCTCTCAAACAGGCGGTGAGTACTACCGTGCTCCCAGCTCCAACGATCTGGAGGCGATCTATAAGAAAATCTCCGAATATCTCCGCAACCAATATCTAATCACTTATACCACCCATAATCCGAATCGCGATGGCCGATGGCGCCACGTATTTGTTCAGGCAAATTATTTAAATGCTGTGGGCAGCGATACTGCTGGCTATCTGGCGCCCCCGACCGATTCACTCCTTCTCTGGATCGCAAAGAATCATCAGGGACCCTCAGGGGGCATCATTACGATTCCAGTAAAAATTGGGCCATTAGCCAATAAACAGATTTTTTCTGTCGGCCTAACCATCAGCTATAATCCTCAGATCTTGCAAGCCATCCATGCGAATACGAGCAATACAGTGGCGCAAAATTGGGGAGCCCCAACTTATGATATAACCACTGGCAAGATCACGATCGGGATGGCTGGTTCAAGCGCCTTGCCTGATTCCGGAAGTCTGGTGAACATCGTTTTTAATATCCTTGGTTCGGCCGGTCAAACGACTTCGTTACATTTTGTCGACGCATTGCTTAATGAGGGCATTCCACCAGTAAAAACCTCCGATGGGTTGTTCCGCGTTTCAACGCAATTTTCGATCTCTGGAAAAATCGGCTATTATTCCGACTTTGCGACAAAGCCGATCAAGAATGCCATGGTTCACCTCTCTGGGACAACATCGGCTTCAACCCAAACCGATAATACCGGCTATTACGAGTTCACCAATCTTGGACAACTTTTCTACAAGACCAAGCCCAGCCGCGATGGAGATTTGAGAAATTCAGTAACCCCTTATGATGCTTCTTTGGTGCTCCAATCCTCGGTTGGTTTGATCTCCCTGACACCTTATCAGAAAATAGCCGCAGATGTGTCAGATAACGGCTCGGTCACACCCTTCGATGCCTCATATATCCTGAGATTTTATGTGGGAGACATCAGTGGATTTCCAGTTGGAGATGATTGGAAGTTCGTCCCGTCAGCGTTTGCTATCAATGATAACAATTGGAGTTCCGCACCCGATTCAATCATCTATGCTCCGCTCAATCGATCCGAGACGAATCAAAATTATTTGGGCATCATCTATGGCGATGTCTCTGGGAATTGGACACCCGCACCGATGGGAATGGCTAAAAGTCAAGCCGAGCCCCCCTTATCTTCATTGCTGAATCTCGAACCAATCTACGGTTTGCCAGGGACGATCATCGAGGTCCCATTTGAAAGCCATCAATTCGACAATGTTTCTTCGTTCGGGGTGCTGCTAACCTTTAAGTCAGTGGTCTTCAAATTTAAGGAATTGGTTCTCAGCGATCAGACCCAACGCTGGACGCTCTGCTATCGGCACCACGGCGATACGCTGAAGTTCGCTATGGCGGGCAGCGAACCGATCTTCGGGAGCGCCACATTAATTACTGCCCGCTTTGAAATTTCGGCCACGGTCAATTCCGAGGAAACTCACGATTTGACGATACGGCAACTCTCAATTAATGAACTCCAGCAGCTCGATGCCTCGGCTCGGATTCAATACATCGCGAAAAGTACGATTCCCTCCGCATTTCAACTATACCAAAACCGGCCCAATCCCTTCAATGCTGCGACAGAAATTCGCTTCGAGTTGCCAGAGCCAGGACATGTGATACTGAAAATTTACAATCTTCAAGGCCAAGAAGTTAGAACGCTTCTGGATGAACCCAGGCCGGCTGGTTATCATTCTGTTTCTTTCGACGGTCGTTCCGATGATCGACACCCGTTGACCAGTGGCCTTTACGTCTATCAAATTCGTTGCGGTTCGCAGAGCATCTCGAAAAAAATGCTGCTCGTTCAATAGCATCGCTGGCTTATCTCGCTTTTGGTTTGATGAATTCATAGCTAAAAAGGGCCCTTGCGGACCGATTCACGGTTCGCAAGGGCTTTTTATTTTAATCGGAGAATGTAATTTCACATTTTCGCAGCTCAACCCAAGGCATTTCCAAATTTTTCCCTTGAATTAATCAAAAATAAAGTTTAATTTTGCACCAGTCTGCAAAATTCCCAGTTGCAGGTTTTCATCATTGAAACGATGATCCTGTTTGAAAACTTTTGGATAAAATCCCTATTGGGAAACGATGAACGAACCTCGAGCTTTGTGAAGGTTCGAAAACTTCAAGGATGTTATTGGTAGCGAGTCCGAAGACCCTTTCAGCTTGAAGACGACCCAAACAATTATAGAGCTCTGCAAAACGAGCGAATTGCAATTTGCTGAATTTTACTCCTGCGAATGCAGGAAACGCTTTCATCTCTCAAATCAACAAGTCAAAAAATGCCTGAGTACGCAGGCATGACACCAGTATTTCACCTTATTTGAATTTTACAGAAATCTGCAACTTATCATTTTAGGGAGAATCGATGTTAAGAATTCCTCGTCTCATGCTTCTTACTCTAATCTTGCTCGTATTCTGTCATCATCAAACTACCCATCAAATAATCTTTTATGTCTCCCCCGTTGGCAACGATTCTTGGACTGGCACCTTAAAAGAGCCAAACGATGATCATAGCGACGGGCCATTTGCGACTTTTTCCCGAGCCATTGCAGCCATCCAAGAGGCGCAGCAAACCAATACCGCGGCGAGACGTGTCGTCATGATTCGGGCTGGTCAATACCTGTTATCAGAACCAATTTATTTGAATGGGATCAACAATTGTCTCTGGCGCGCCTATCACGATGAACATGTGGCGCTCATCGGTGCGCAAAGGATCAGCCAATTTGAGCCGATTGGTGATGAGACGATTTTGTCAAGGATCGCGCCCGAGCTTCGGGACAAAATCCTGAAATGCGATCTCAAAGCTGTTGGCATCGAAAATTACGGCGAGATCAGCCAACGCGGCAGACCTGGGCTGGAGCTCTTTTTCAACGGCAAACGAATGACGCTTGCCCGCTATCCAAATGACGCATGGCTTCATATCGCTGATGTCCCGCAATTCGGCGAAAAACTGTTGAACGAAGGGCTGGAACGGGAGAAACGATACGATGGCGTTCCAGTGGGAAGACATTACGGTCGGATCAAATACGATGGGGAGCGACCATCTCGCTGGTCAACCCAGAATCAAATTTATCTTCATGGCTATTGGACCTGGGACTGGAATGATTCATATCAAAAAGTTCAGTCCATTGATCTGGATCGACGGGAAATCACCCTGGCAGAGCCTCATCACAATTACGGCTACACCAAAAATCAGCGCTATTATTTTCTGAATATCCTCGAGGAATTGGATCGACCCGGAGAATGGGTGCTTGATCGGGAACGCGGCTGGCTATTTTTCTATCCACCCATGCCGATCGACCAGGGAGAGGCATTTGTATCGCTATTGGACCAACCGCTAATGGTGCTGGAAAATTGTCATAATGTTTCGATCCAATCCCTTCATCTGGAAATGTCCCGTGGAAGTGGCGTGGTGATCGATAAGGGGAGCAATAATTTGATCGCTGGGTGCACGTTTCGGAATCTCGGCGATTACGCGGTACTTATCAATGGAGGCACCCACAACGGCATTACGAGTTGCGATCTTTATGATTTAGCCCTTGGGGGCATAGTGCTGCGCGGTGGTAACCAGATGGATCTGACACCTGGGAACAACTTTGCGATCAATAACCACATCCATGATTGGAGCACTTATGTGCGAACTTATCAGGTGGCCGTGGAATTACATGGGGTAGGTAATCGGGTCGCCCACAATCTCATGCACGACGCCCCGCATAGCGCGATATTCACCCGGGGCAGTGAGCATTTAATCGAATTCAATGAGATTTTCAATGTTTGCAATGAAACTGGCGATGCGGGTGCAATTTACACAGGACGAAACTATGCCTGGCGGGGAAATATCTGGCGTTACAACTACATTCATCATCTCAAAGGCCCGGGCCTTCACGGTTGTACTGCCCTTTATTTGGACGATTTTGCCTCAGCACATACCCTTTACGGCAACATCTGTTACAAATCTGGTCGTGGCGTGCTGCTCGGTGGTGGCCGGGACAATCTGGTCGAAAACAACATCTTTATTAGCTGCGCCCCTTCCATCGTACAGGATGCTCGAGGACTGTCTTGGGCCACGAATTACTTCGACGGCACCTATCCTGTCCTGAAAGATTCCCTCGAAGCAGTAAACTTCCGAGAACCGCCATATAGCGAAAAATATCCCGAGTTGTTGACGCTTTATGACGACGAACCAGCAGTGCCGAAGAACAATAAAATCCTTCGCAATATCTCTTGCTGCGGTCGATTCATCGAACGATATGATTATTTCGCTTATGATCCTTCGGTGGTCACAATAAAGGATAATGTGATCGCCGATTCAATCATCTACAAGCGAATAAAGGAGCCGCCCGCTGGCTGGGAACCATATTACTTAAATTTGGACACTGAGGCGAATTATCGCTACTTCAAAAGGGATCAAGCCGATCAGGTTGGGGACCTTCAAGGCAATTTGATTATCAATAGCGATCCAGGTTTTAAAAATATCAAACAGGCAGATTTTCGATTAAAGCCGTCTTCTCCAGCATTTAAGCTCGGATTTAAGGAAATCCCCATCGAAAAAATCGGGTTGTTTCGAGATGAATATCGGAGAGAACTTCATAAAAGATTGGATTCGTACTCAAGACGCAATAAACAGTAAACAGTGATCAGTAATCAGTAATCAGTAATCAGTAATCAGATAATAGGGGTCAGTGCTCAGAGATAGTATCATTAGCATTGAATTGCTGGATCAACATGCGGGTTTAAGTTTGGGCGGACTTCATCAGCGCAGGGAGTTTGATTGAAATCGCGGGGATGAAGCCGTTCGCTCATTTCTGGAAAGGATCCGGATGAACAGGATCAAAATCGTCTTCCTCTTGTCGATCACCATATGGATCGCCTGGCAGTCGCATTCTGAACCGCCAAATTTGGTGATCAAACATATCGAGATTTATGTTGCACCCCAGGAATATTGCGCCTGGCCAGCCATGATCAGAGCGAGCAATGGGGACATTCTGGTGTTCTTTTGCGTCACCGAAGAGCACCTTGCACCGAACGGCAAGATCGTATTGGTTCGCTCATCCGATAATGGCAGAACATGGGGTGCTCCAGAATTGGTTTTCGAAAGCCCGATCGATGATCGCGATGCCGGGGTCACGCTTCTGAGAGATGGCCGGATTGTCACGCATTTTTGGTCCACGCACTGGAGCTGCGAAGATTATCTGAAGCTCCCACCCGATGCCTATCCCAAAGCGGTCATCGATCGCTGGTGCGATGAAGTGAATCAGCCCAGATATGCTGAGGCGAAAGGGTGGCAGGGTGGTTGGACCCTCGTCAGCCAGGATCATGGGAGGACATGGAGCGCGCCGCTTCCGGGTAAAGATTCGATCCATGGCGGGATCCAGCTCCAAGACGGTAGCCTGTTGCTCGCCGCCTATCGGCTGGATGAAGGCCAGATCGGCGTTTATGTTGCGCCATCGCCAGCACAGCTATGGGAGAGGGTTGCTGTTGTGCGTTCCCCCGTTCCTGATAGCGTGCGATTTGCTGAGCCGCATGTCGTTCAGCTCGCTTCGGGTCGAATTGTGATGATGATACGCGGCGAAGGCATCCCTTATCAAAAGCACGACCCACGCAATTTTCTCTGGGTCACTTATTCGGACGATCTGGGTCGAACCTGGGTCAAACCAATCCAAACGCCGCTCTGGGGATATCCTCCGCACCTCTTACAATTATCCGATGGACGGGTAGTTTGCGCCTATGGCTACCGTCGGCCGCCTTATGGACAGCGGGCTTGTGTGAGCGATGATGGCATTACTTGGCAAAAACAAAGGGAAATCGTGCTCCGAGATGATGCACTCAGTGATGATCTGGGCTATCCGGTCTCGGTGGAATTGGAACCAGGGGTTGTGCTTACGGCTTATTACCAAATCGATCCAAAAGTGGACCGACAACACCATGGCCCACCAGATCCGCAGCGACATCGGCCAGACATTCTTGGCACCATCTGGCACGTACCCGACCATCCATCGGTTCATTAGGCGGGATTCCATTGGCTATTCAGTCAAAAATCAAAAACACTGCATTTTGGGAAAAAATAATTATCCCACTTGGTAAAAATCGACTATGGAACAAGCGGATTTAAAAAATTGGGCGTTTGCTGCTATTTTCGATATGGACGGAGTAATCGTTGATAGCAATCCAACGCATAAGATTGCTCTGCGCCAATTTTGTGAGCAGCACGGCTACTTTTTAACGGATGAGGAATTGAAAACGAAGGTGTATGGTCGAGCCAATAAGAATTGGTTGCCCGAGATTTTCGGGGATCGTTTAACCCCGGGGCAATATAAAAAACTGGCAGATGAAAAAGAGGCATTATTCAGGGAATTATATGCACCAATCATCCAGCCGCTCCCAGGCCTCATCGCATTTCTTGAAATGTTGCAGCAGAACCAGATACCGATGGCGCTGGCGTCCTCGGCTCCTCCTAAAAACGTGCAATTCACGCTGGAAAAGACCGGGACGAACAAGTACTTCTCCATCGTTTTCGATGAAACTTCGATCCAACAGGGCAAGCCAGACCCTGAGATCTACTTGAAAACGGCTGAGCGATTGGGTATGCCAACCCATCGGTGTGTGGTGTTCGAGGATTCCCTGGCTGGTATCGAAGCAGCAAGACGCGCGGGCTGCCGCGTCATTGGCCTCACCACAACACATCCACGGTCAGAATTACACGGAACAGACTTGGTGATTGACAATTTCGAGGGCTTGGATTTGCCTGCACTCACCGCTTGTTTTGAAAATCTGGGCTCAAAAACTGAATTCACAAATCAACGAACATCTTTATCCTCAGCGAAAAAGATGCTTTCTTAGCGATGCCCATCTCAGGATCATTGAAGCAATCGAATCTCTTCAACAATGATCCAATATGAAAATCATGCAGGTTCAATTTAGAAAATCAAGTCGAAAATCTGGATTCATCGATAATCATAAAATCATATGATCGAAAGGAAGAACATGAAGACACATATTCGCAATCATGAGGTACCAGTTGAAGAAGTGCTCCCTGGAATGCGGCGCCAAATTTTGGGCTACGATACGGATCTCATGCTGGTCAGAGTGACGTTTGATCGAGACGTGATTGCTCCCTGGCATAGCCATCCCCATCAGCAGGTCTCCTATATCGAAAGTGGAGCTTTTGAGGTCGAAATCGGCGATCAGAAAGAGCTGTTGCGAGCTGGCGATAGCTTTGTCATCCCCTCTCATATTGGTCACAGCGCGAAGTGCATCGAGCCCGGGGTAATCATCGATACATTTTCTCCTGCGAGAGAGGATTTTTTGAAGAAAAGCTGATTGAATCAGCCGTTAGATGGATTTTTGCATGATCTATTTGGCAAGGAAATCGCTTTTGCGAAATGAAGCCCTGTCAAGAAAAAATATTGCTTTTGATGAAATTTTCTTCTATATTGACAGCGCCAATAACAAAAATGGCTTGCCTGCCATTGACAGATAGATTGCGGATTAACGATAAAAAAGAATTTCACTATCAGGATCTGCTGGCTATTAGTGGCCCAAATAAAGTTTCGGTTCAATCGCAAACCGATAAAAAGGTGCACAAATCGATTTCGGAGGGGAAATCATGTCGAGACGATCGCTGACGTTGGGGCTCATTGGCGTTTGCCTGATCTTTTGGTTCAGCGGAATTTATGCTCAGCTTCCAGATAAGTTTCAACGGCTCATTGAACAGGGGGAATTTGACGCCGCACAGCAATTGATGCGGTTGGAGTTGGCGAACAATTTGAACCTGGGGCCGCTCCAAAGGTTAGCCATCGCTTTTGAGATCGAGCGCCTGGATCGAATTCGAAAAGATTTTACAAAGACACAAAAGGAAGTCATCTTAGAAATTCAGCGCTATGTTCCCAATGTAAAGGAATCCGATCTGCTGCGATGGGAGCAAGAACGATCGCTGGAATTTCGGATCATCGATGGCAATAAGCGATATTTCAACAATGCCGTGCCCAATCTATTCCGCATTGATAAAAACCTGAAAGAGATCAAGCGGAAGCAGGATGGGACTCCAGCGCCCCGACGCTACAATCGGCTGGAAGATGTGAGAAATATCATCCAGACATCGCTGCGGACAGGCAAAAAATACGTTAATCCAGTACGCGCGCGCGTGACGTATACGCTAACGCTGAATAAGAATGCAGTTCCTGAGGGGAAAGTGGTTCGTTGCTGGTTGCCCTTCCCAAGGGAGATCCCAGGCCGGCAGACCGATGTGAAATTGATATCCTGCTTTCCCGAACAAAATATCGTCGCGCCGAATGATGGCTATTTGCAGCGAACAATCTACTTAGAACAACCATCGGCTGGGGCGAATGAAACCAAATTTCAGGTGGTCTTTGAATTCACCAATTACGCCGTCTATCAACCGATCGATCCGAAGCAAGTTAGGCAAGCGCCGCTAACTCCGGAATTAGCACCTTATCTTTCTGAGCGGCCGCCCCACATCGTTTTCTCAGAAGATCTAAAGCAGCTATCTCGACAAATCGTGGGCAACGAGACCAATCCTTATTTCATCGCCCGAAGAATTTTCAAATATATTCATGACAACATCCCCTGGGCGTCGGCTCGAGAGTACTCCACGCTGGAAAATATTTCTGAGTATGTCTATCAGAATCGTCATTGCGATTGTGGGATGCATCAGATCTTTTTTATGACGCTCTGTCGCATGAACGGCATTCCCACCCGATGGCAATCGGGCTGGACCACCGATCTAGATTACCACGGCATGCATGATTGGGGTGAGATCTATTTTGAGCCCTATGGCTGGCTGCCAGTTGATTCCGATGTGGGGCTGCTGGACTCCAGCAACGAGTCAGAACGATGGTTCTATCTGGGAGGTATGGACGCCTATCGGCTCATCATTAACGATGATTATGCGCAACATCTTTACCCAGCCAAGATCCATTTTCGCTCTGAGACATTGGACTTTCAACGCGGTGAGGTGGAATGGGAAGGTGGCAACCTCTATTTCGATCAGTGGGACTGGGATTATGAGGTCGAATTGCTTCAATAGAACGGATTGGAAGTTGCAAGCGTTAATATAGCTTGGCGCTGTCTACCAGTAATGGGTTTTGACTTTTTTATCGGTGAATCGCTATGATAATTTTATGCATTGCTTGATCAAACATCATGATAGATCGCATCGAAATTGCTAAAAATTGGCTTCCTCGCTATACCGGGATGCCATTAAATCAGTTTGGCGAATACATTCTGCTGACAAACTTTAGCTATTACATCAAAAACTTTGCCGAGAAATTCCATTGTGATATCTATGGTGAAAATAAGCCGATGCAAGCGGCCACCAATAGCAGTGGACTGACCATTATCAATTTTGGGATCGGTTCGGCCAATGCAGCAACGATTATGGACCTATTAGTTGCGGTGCGGCCGAAGGGGGTATTGTTCCTTGGCAAATGCGGCGGCCTGAAAAAGTCGACCGAGCTAGGGCATTTCATTTTACCCATCGCTGCCATTCGTGGGGAAGGGACAAGCCTCGACTATTTTCCTCCAGAAGTGCCCGCGCTCCCATCGTTTAAACTTCATAAATTCGTCTCAGAAAAAATTATTAGCCATGGTTATGAATATCGCACTGGAGTGGTCTATACCACCAATCGCCGCGTCTGGGAACACGATCTGGAATTTCATAAGCGACTGAAGCAAATGACCTGCATAGCGATCGACATGGAAACTGCTACCATCTTCATCGTGGGACATCACAATGAGATCTCTCGGGGCGCACTTCTGTTGGTATCCGATGTGCCAATCACACCAGAGGGAGTGAAAACCGAAGAATCGGATCAAAAGGTTACTGAACGATGGTCACGGGTTCATCTGGAGATCGGTATCGAAGCCATGACTGAAATCGGCGAAAAAGGCGAGCCGATCAAACATTTTCGTTATTGATCCGTACCTTATAGCAGACCAATTGATACTGGCGATCATGATCGCGCTATACGACGGAGGCGGTATGACAATTCAATATTTGGCACCATTCTCTCGGGCCTGGGAGCGGATGGTCAGCGCCCTGTTCCGACCCTTTGATCTGGGCAAATGGCTAACGGTGGGATTCACTGCTTTCTTGGCTGAATTGATGGGCAACCAAGGAGGCGCAAGTGGCAGGTTTCCCACTGGCAGACGGATTTATGGGGACAGCGACCTTGACGAGTTATTTGATTTTCCCAGTATTGCATGGCATTGGTTGCAAGATCACCCCGACTGGCTGATGCTTAGCATTTTTGCTCTGGGCGCAATCATCGCCTTGGTCATTGTATTCACCTGGCTCAGCTCGCGAGGCAAGTTCATGTTTTTGGATAATGTGGTCCATAATCGCTCGAAAGTGACGCAGCCATGGCACGAATTCAAAGAGCAGGCTAACTCGCTGTTCGTCTGGCGCATCGGTTTCGGGCTGGTCGTATTTGTAACGGGTCTTTTATTCGTCATCCAGGCGTTTATCATCGCCAAAGATATTTACTTCCGCGGCTTTGAATTAGAATTCCTCGGCCCAATCATCGGCATGGCGGTGTTGATCCTCTTGGTTGCTGTGGTGGCCGGCTACATTTTGGCATTCCTGAACAATTTCGTTATCCCCATTATGTATAAAAATCGCATCCAAACCAATTCAGCATGGCGGATCTTTCTCTCCTTTTTTTCAAAATATTGGGGAAATTTTGTATTGTTTGGAATCGTTCTGTTCCTGCTTCGTATTGCTGCTGTTATTGTCGTGTTCACGGCAGGCTTACTGAGCTGCTGCATTGGCTTGGTGTTGATCGTTATCCCTTATGTCGGTTCGGTGATCCTATTACCGATCTCTTACACGTTCCGGGGCTTTGGGCCCGAATTCCTGGCGCAATTCGGAGAGCAGCTTGACATCTTCCCATGCAAAATGGATGCAACTGCCGCGAGTTGACGAAATCAAAATTAAGAGCGCCAGAGAACCGATCTTTTCATTTAAGAGCAGGAATCAGTTCGGATGCACAACGGCGTAAAAAAGATCATACCGTCAAGAAAACGAACCATAATGCCCCCCCGAGCGGACAAGCGGCTTACCGCATCGCAATTGCTCAATAGGGCGTTGATCTGTACCTGCCTTGGGTTAATTCTCTTGGTATCGCTGGTGTGGAATCCAGGAGAAACCCGCTTGTTCTCCTGCTATTTTCGCGAGCTCACTGGGTATCCATGTCCAAGCTGTGGATTGACGCGGTCGTTTCACGCCATAGCGCATCTTGAATTTCAGCAAGCTGTGAAATTCCACCCCATGGGGCTGATCCTTTATGCCACCTTGCTGCTATTTCTATTCATCACCCTGATGGAAATTATTTTGAAAAGAGCGATTCGCGTTGTCATGCCAGTTTGGATGAAAATAACAGCTTTTGGTGGAGTGTTTGCTTTTTGGGCAGTCTGGTGGATCATCGAGATATTTCGTTCATAGAGTGAAACCCGAGACCGGGAGGACCGATCTTTGGCTCCCAAATTTTGCAACCTAATAGTTCTTCGAACGGATAGCAATTTCATTAATTCGATCTGGATCGTTACAAGGTAGCTTTCGTCATTGCTTCCTGTGCAACGATTATCAGACAGCAAACGATCTCATTTTCGAGCAAAGAGGAATCTCAATGGCAGAATTAGACCTCGACTTTGTGCGGCGACAATTTCCCTCCTTCCAGCATCCTGAAACCAGCCAATGGATCTATGCCGAAAACGCTGGGGGCACCTATGTTCCGAGATCAGTAATTGATCGTCTGTCCCAATTCATGATCGAATCAAAAGTGCAGCCATACGGACAATATCTCATGTCGAAAAAGGCGACAGAAGCGATCGAGCAAGGCACGGTGAAAATGGCTGAATTGATCAATGCCGATCCAGCGGAAGTGGTGATTGGACATTGTACGACTATGAATTTCACCATGCTGGCCCACGCGCTGCGAAACTGGTTTCAGCCTGGAGACGAAGTGATTGTCACGGATCAAGAGCACGAGGCGAATTCCACCCCTTGGCGACGATTAGCCCAATCCGGAGTGAACATCGTTGAATGGAAAATGAATCCTCGGACTTCGGAATTGGAGTTGGATGAATTGGCAAGATTGCTATCGCATAAGACCAAATTGGTCTGCGTGAATCACAGTTCCAACGTTGTCGGCTCGGTAAATGATATTGCGACCATTGCGGCGCTGGTTCACGACCATGGTGGACTGATTTTGGTCGATGGCGTTTCTTATGCGCCCCACCATGCTGTAGATGTGAAAGCCTTAGGGGTCGATTTTTACGGTTTGAGTCTCTACAAAGTATTCGGTCCGCATCTGGGATTGCTGTTCGTGAAAAAGGACCATCACGGGTTGCTCTCCAACCAATCGCTGGAGTTTCAGCCGCAACAATATGCCAAAATGACCGCTCCTGGTGCTCCCAATTATTTGCGCATCGCGCTGAATCCAGGGGGAGTCAATCATGAAGAGGGGGCTTGCGTGGCCGGCATTACCGATTATTTCGATGCGATCTATCAGCATCATTATCTTTATCCAGAACCGGACCAGTTTGCAAGAGTCAAAAAGGTTTTTGAACTCATCGAAGCTCATGAGAGCCATCTATCAAGCATATTTCTGGACTTTGTAAAATCACATTCGCAGATCAAATTGATCGGAAAAACCGAGGCTGATACGACCAAGCGGCAACCGACCTTTTCGTTCACCATATCGGGTTCGCGGTCCAATCGCGATTGGGTAGCGGAGTTCGCAAATCAGAAAATCGCCATCCAGAGCGGCTGTTTTTATGCCTGGCGTTGTATCAAGGCATTGGGTCTCAAAACAGAGAGTGGAGTTATTCGCGTCAGCTTAGTGCATTATAACACTGAACAAGAAGTGACCGCTTTATGCTCCAGCTTCGAGAAAATAATTAATCGATAAGTGGTCTTCCATTTTGTTGTTGAAAGCAAATTTTGATTGTTAGGCGATTAGCAGAGATGCTCTTCATTTTACAATCTGATTGATGCCTTGAATATGTCCAATCAATTAACATTTGAGGCCAAGGAGACCAATGCGGATATTCATTTTATTGGTGTTGGCGATCGCTCCTTCTATTGTTTTAGTCTATTATTTCTATCAGCAGGATAAAAAAAAGCCGGAACCAAAACGGCTAATATTAAAAATATTCGGCCTGGGCTTTGCATTTACTTTGCCAGCGATATTGATTGAGATGCAGTTTGATCGGCTGTTCCGAATGGTGGCGTATGGGACATGGGTTCATGACTTGCTCAAAGCTTTTATTGTTGCGGCATTAGTTGAAGAAGTGCTAAAATTATTGGTGGTGCTACGTTTCGCTTATCGGCATGTCGATTTTGATGAAGTGATGGATGGCATCGTCTATGCTGTAGTTGCAAGCCTGGGTTTTGCCTGTCTGGAAAATGTCATTTATGCGATGGAATGCGGCCTGGGGATCATCATGGTCCGTGGGATTACCGCCGTTCCCATGCATGCCGTAGCTTCGGGCATGATGGGATATTACATCGGCAAGGCAAAATTTTCCCTCACGAGTTCGAAGGCAAAAAGGTTGATTGGCAAAGGCCTTTGCATGGCGATTTTATTTCATGGTGTTTATGATCTTTTTATCTTTGCTTCGCCCAGAATTGGCAATGCTCTGGCTTTGGGGGTTTTTCCATGGATTCTCATCGTTTTTGTTAAACTGAAACAGAAAATTAAATTTGCCATTAGCGAAGATTTTCATGCTGGTCGACATTCTAATTCACCTGCTATATCGCAGAATTCTTGATCCTCTGTCTATCGGACTGAATCCATTCGTCTTGTCACTTATTCTCAGCTATTTCGTCGTAGATCTATCCCAAAAGAGCAGGGCCGATCGAAACAACTGCTTGACATTGTACCGCAAAGTTTGTATATTTAGCGAAATTTGCCATAAGCACCAATGCCAATTTTCTCCAACTCAGGATAACGACCATGGTCTCTCGATCTCAGAAAATCCGGCTGGGTGTTTTTTTAGCCCTATCATTGACCGTTCTCATCAGCGCAATTGCCATTATCACTGGCAGTCGCTTGCTAAAAAAACGGGCGGTCTATTATATTCGCTTTAAAGAGATGTCGCTCACGGGACTGGAAATCGGATCGCCAGTCAAATATCGGGGATTGCGGATCGGCCGCATCGATGACATGTATATCGATCCGGAGGATGTCACGTCCATCATCGTGAAGATCTCCATCGATCCCAAAACGCCGATCAAAGAGGATAACGAGGCGGTGATCGATTATCTCAGCATTGCTGCTGGCCTGAAAATGATTGAAATCCAGGGCGGCAGCAACGAATCAAAACGCCTGCCGCCCAACTCATTTATCAAAGCTGGGCAATCGCTGGTGGACACCATCACTGGCAAAGCAGAGGTGATTACCGAAAAACTGGAGCTGATCCTGAATAACCTTGCGGAACTGACCGGGCCAAAGCATCAGCGGCAATTCATTCAATTGATCGAAAGCACCAGTGGTACTATGACCAGCATCAAGACATTATTGGACACCAATCGGGTGAACATCCATCATACGCTTGAAAATTTGGCACAAATTACCCGATCGCTGGACACGCTGATGGTGACCTCCAACCTAGTGCTAAATGATATTCAACGCATCACTGGCTCTCCCCAATTGCAGACCACAATGGCAAACGTGGAGAAGATCTCCACCGAGCTGGAACAGGCAGATCTGGGGGACCTGATCAAAAAATTAGCTGCCGCGGTGGAACAAACTAATCGGACCTTCACCCATCTGGATCTGACCCTACTGAAAAGCCGACATGATATCCTCAGTTCGACTGAGATCCTTCGGGAAAGCCTGGAGTACTTCAACGAGTTTACCCGGCTGATCAGTGAAAACCCATCGCTCTTACTGAGAAGCTCACAACGAGGAGAGATCCGAGAATGATGCCTCTGAACCGACCGCTACGAATTTTTCACCTATTTGGACTTCTCCTATTTGGTGCCGCAAGTTTCATCCTTCAGTCCTGCGCCACCAAAACGATTCAGCCTAGATATTACATCTTGGATTACCAGCCGGTGCTGCGCGATAGCAGCCTGATGGTCCCACAACCCTTTCCTTACAAAGTTCAGGTGCAAACCATGAAGATACCCCGCACCTTTGATCGGGTGAGCATTGTGGTACGCTATTCTGCCCATCGGCTCGACTATTATCGTTATAATCTCTGGGCAATTCGCCCGCAAATTATCATTTCCGATCTTATTGCCGATCACATCGCCAAATTCAACATCTTCAGGAAATGTCAGCGCGAGTTTCTTGAAGAACGCCCAGATTTTGAGATCGTGGGCACGATTATGGCGATCGAAAAATTTGAGCATCCCCAATACACCGCTGCGCATCTGGCCCTGAAACTCTATCTCAGAACTTTTGATGGCTATGAAAACCTGCTGGTTCATGAATTCGATCGTATCGAGGAAATGCCCGTGTTTCAAATGGAACTCTTCGCTCAAAAACTGAGCGACATTTTGGAAGAGGAAGTGAACAATTTTATCCGAAAAATCATTGCCTATTTCAATCAATCATATCCCGCACCAAAAGACCATTAACACCTTAGATTGGCTTGAACCAATGAAGATCTTACAATCCGTAGCTATGGCCCTGTTGATCATGGGCACCACCATCCCAATGGCAGGGCAACAAGTCCGACAATACAATTGGATCGCTCCGCCACCGAAAGTCCAACTGGACATGGAGGCCTTGGATAGTATCAAGGGGCTGGGACGGCTGTTCCTACCCGCAATGACCCATCCCGATTTTGAACCGGTCTATACCGTCTCGAAGGATGACTCGACGATTGCGGAGCAAAAGATGGGGCGCAGTGTCTGGTTGCGACCCGGAAGGTATACTGTCACCTTGGGCTCTGGAAGCCTAAATCAGTTAATCAAAAAAATGATTGACATCGAGGCAGAGGAGACCCGAATTATCGAACCGGATTGGAGTGGCCTCACGATTCGAATCATCGATGAGACGCGTGAGTGGCTCAAGGAACCCTATGAATTGTATCGGTTGCCGGAGGGCGAGTCCTTTGGCATCGGCTATGGCGCCGATGAGCAATTGGGCGAAAAGCTGGTCACCTGGATTTTGAAACCGGGCCTCTATAAAATTGTCAAATTGGGCTCGCACGTCAATACCTATGTCAATTTTGCGACGGTGCGGCTTTTGCCCGGGGAGCTCACGCAATATACCATTGTATTGGACAGCGACACGAAAAATTTTCTGGGCGCTGGAATTTTAGAGTTGGGAGTGGGAAGCCATAAGATCAAGAATTGGTCGCTGTTCAGCGCTCTTTACGGGAGCTTCACGCTGAATCGCGCTAATGATGTCACCTCAAAAGAAAAACGAACCTCTATGGCGTTTGTCGCGCAGTTTGATTATCATATCAAATATAATACGCCACGACATTACTTCTTGGCCCAGGGACTTGTGGAAGAGGGCTGGAACATGCAGCGCCAGCAAAGTAGCTTTCGCAGTTACTTGGATAATGTCAGGCTCAAAAACATCTATGTGTTCTATTTCGTCAGTTGGCTGGGATGTTATGGCCGATTGTTCCTAGAGACTGATCTCTTTCGAACCACAATTTACTATGACGAGCCCAAGACCATCCGCCTTTATGATGAACAAGGCAAGCTGGAGCAGACCCAATCGAATGTAAAGAAATTTGTTGCCTCCCCCAACTTTTCGCCACTCATCCTAAAAGAGGGTTTTGGTATCAATTTGCGAATGATGAAATCGCTGCGCGCCAATTTTAATGTCCGCGCTGGCATGGGCTATCGACAGAACGTCAACTGGAAACTCTATGTGGAAGACGAGCAAGACCCGACCCAATTTTATCGCAAGGCCTCTTCCTATCTGCAGGGACCTGAGGCGGCGTTTATCGGCAACGTGCGTTTATTTCGAAATATGATGATCACCTCGGAGCTTGACGTGCTATTCCCTTCTGGGACAAATAAGAATCTCGTTTACGATTGGGAAAACAATTTCAATTTGCGGTTGTCAAAGAACATTTCGGTTGATTACACAGTGCGGCTCAAGCGAGATCAATCGATTGTGCCTTATCTTCAAACCGAGCAAATTTTACTGCTGCGATATTCATATATTTTGCTTTAGAGTATGGCATCCATCATAATGCAGGACGATACGATTTTTATTTCAGGTGAACTGACGCTGGGAGCGATTCGGCCGGTTTGGGAGCAGTTATCGCGCCTGCTTTCCTCGGCTCGGGGCCGGCCTCTCACCATTGACTGCGCTGGCATTACGGATATCGATAGCGCTGGTGTGGCTTTATTGGATGAAATTTCCCTGCGCTATGGCAGTAGCGCAAAGCCGATCCACTTCGTCCAGATTCCCGACTCAGTGCGCCAGGCCTGGGAGACCTTTTCCACTGCAGGTCTTTCGGCCGAACCGCCTATCTCCCGTGCCGGATTTTTCGAGTCGCTGGGCGATGCGATGATCCGATTCAAAAACAATTTCATGATGCTGCTCTACCTTATCGCTGATATTTTTTACTGGAGCGCGGTAGGACTGGTTCAGCGCAAGGGGCAACGTCGCGGATCGTTCGTCCAGCAAAGCGTGGTCATTGGCGTCAATGCGTTGCTCATCGTGGGCCTGATCTCGTTTCTCATCGGACTGGTGCTGGCGCTCCAATCCGCTGCCCAGTTGCGCCAGTTCGGGGCCAACATTTTTGTGGCCGATCTGATCGGCATCGCGATGCTGAGAGAGATGGGGCCGATCATGACCGCCATCGTGGTCGCCGGGCGGAGCGGCTCTGCCATTGCCTCCGAGATCGCCACCATGGTGGTCACTGAGGAGATCGATGCCCTGAAAACCATGTCGCTCAACCCGATCCGGTATGTGGTCGTCCCCAAATTCCATGGTATCACGCTCACCATGCCCCTGCTCACGATTCTCTCAGATTTGATCGGCATTTTGGGCGGCTTCGTGATCGGGATCACCTATCTGCAATTGAGCGCCACTGCATTTTTCAATGAATTAGTGACCGTTCTATTCATGAAGGACCTGATGACTGGCTTGGTAAAAAGCATCGTTTTTGCCTGGATCATTATCATCGTGGCATGCTACTCTGGTTTAAGGGTCACTGGTGGTTCTGAGGGCGTTGGCAAGGCCACCACGGCTTCGGTTGTGGCCTCGATTTTCTTCGTCATTATGGCCGACTCGATCTTGGGACTGATCTTTTATTTTGAATGACGAGAATCAATTCTCGGATTGCCAGTTGCTCACTCTCATCGAAACGCAGTATGGAATCAGAACAATATGTCAGCAATGATTGAAATCAGAAATTTAATTGCCCAATATAACGATGAAGTCATCTTGGATGATATTTCGATTGACATCTTTTCCAATGAAATCACCGTCATTTTGGGCCGAAGTGGTTGCGGCAAAACCACGCTGCTGAAGAATATCATCCGATTGTATGAACCTACCGCTGGCGCAGTGAAAATCATGGGCCAGGATATTACCCGAATGGATGAGACTGAATTCAACACCGTGCTGCGCCAAATTGGGGTATTATTTCAAAATGGAGCGCTCTTGAACTCGTTGACCGTCGCAGAAAATGTTGCGATCCCGTTAGAACAACATACCAACCTTCCGGCAGTGCTGATCCGTCGTCTGGTTCGCGAAAAGCTTCATCTGGTGGAGCTGGATCATGCCCTGAACTTGCTACCCTCCCAACTGTCCGGAGGCATGCGGAAGCGAGCAGCGCTGGCCCGCGCCATCGCGCTGGACCCCGCGATTCTCTTCGCCGATGAACCCACTGCCGGGCTCGATCCGGTCACCGCTGCCGCTCTGGACAAGCTGCTGCTGAAGCTGCGCGATATCTTGGGCATGACATTGGTGATCGTCACCCATGAATTGGAGAGCATCCATCGGATCGCGGATCGGGTCGTGTTTATGGAACACGGAAGGGTTTTGTTCCAGGGCAAGCTGCAGGCCGCCAAACGTTCCCCCATCACCGCGATCCAGCGGTTCTTTAATCCATAATGGGAAGTTCAATCAACCGAAATCCTCGCTATGCAATCCCTCTCCAATCATCCCATATTCCCCGACTCATGATTGCCTCTGATCCTCCTGTGGCAATCGATTGCTTTTGAATCTGGCCAAATAACTGCTCTTCTCCTTTTATTCGCATCAATTGATTTTCCCGAGCGTTTTTGGATCCCCATCCGCGTCGCGCTCATTCATGAAAAAAAATCTTTACCCAATGAATTTTTTGCTTGACTTTTTTCGGATAAAATTGTATATTTGTACTGTACAAAAGTTAACCTAATATTTGTTAACTTATAAAAAGTTAAGTAAAAGGTTGGAGCTATGAAGAAGTTGACCAAGAAACAGCACTGGGTGCTTCAGGCGATCACCCGCAAAATCAATCGGAATGGGGTGCCGCCCACGCTGGAGGAGTTGCGGGAGGATTTGGGGATGAGTTCTAAAAATGCAGTGCTCAGCCATTTGGAGGCATTGGTGAAAAAGGGCTACATTGAACGATCGAGCAAGGCGCGGAGCATCCGTGTCCTGAAACGCGTCGGCCCGGAGGGAGGCATGACCCGTCAATCGGAATCGGGCCACGAGATCGGGCTTCCTTTGATCGGTATCGTTACCGCAGGAACGCCAGTGTTAGCTGAGGAGAACATTGAACGATTCATTTACGTGCCCAATTATCTGGTTCAGAGCAAGCAGCCCTGTTTTGCGCTCCGCGTTCGCGGGGATAGTATGATCAACGCCGGGATTCATGATGGCGATCTGGTTATTGTCCAATCCACCCAATCGGCCAACAACGGCGATATCGTGGTAGCCCTGATCGGCAATGAGGTGACGGTGAAGCGTTTGGTGGTCAAGGAAAACCAGCGCTATCTGAAAGCGGAAAATCCAAACTACTCCGATATTCACCCAGACCAGCCCTGGTCGCTTCAGGGTAAAGTGCTGGCATTAATTCGGGAACGGGTTCACTAATACTGGTGGATTGAGCAGGGCGCAGGCGGGAGGCGAATGAGCCTCTGCGCCCAGCGCATCACGCGCCACCTAACAATGAGGGCCAACGAAGTTTCCTCGTTCAATGCATCCATTGTTTCGCCAGTGGGCAGGTGCAAGAGGGGCCGTGTCAGGATCATTCATCTCCAGCCGGGCAGGTTTGGCTGGCAGCCAGATGGTTGGCAATCCTGATCCTGGAGCGAGGGAACTTTCATGGATTGGTTTTTCAGAATAGTAGACTTTATCGAATCCTGGTTGCATATCATGATTCCCATCACGCCTGAGACAAGCGGGAATAGTCGTGAGATTGGGCGCTTCTGGGATAAACATCTGATGGAGCGAGAAGCAATGGAGCGTCACATCATTTATCTGGAGGTGGATTCGTTCCCCATCACAGTGGAGCGGATTCTTGAGCCGAAATTGCGCCAGCGGCCGGTGGTGGTCGCCAATCCGGCTTTGGCCCGAGCTGTGGTGCAAGTGAGCTCGCCCGAGGCGCAACAGGCTGGCATCCATCGCGGGATGCTGGTGCACCAGGCCCGGCGGCTGTGTCGTGATTTGGTGGTGATCCCACCCAATGAGCCGTTGTACAGCCGGGCCATGCAAGCCATTATCAAGCTGATGGGCCAGTTCTCGCCGGTGATCGAGCCGGTGCACTACGGTCGGCTCTATTTGGATATCAGTGGAACGAGGCGGCTGTTCGGCTTGCCCCGGGATGCCGCCGCTAAAATCCAGCGGGAGGTGCTATCACAATTGCTGTTGCCGACCAGCTTGGGTATTGCCAGCAATAAACTGGTCAGCAACATGGCGTCTCGGGTGATTCGGCCGATCGGGATTCAGGAGGTGCAACACGGCTCAGAGCCCCATTTCATCAGTCCCTTGCCGGTGGGCTATTTGCCGGGATTTGCCCCAGCCATCAAGGCGCAACTGTTGGAGTTGAACCTTCGGCTGATCAAACATGTGGCGGAGCTGTCACTGCCGCACCTGACCATGGTTTTTGGACGAACTGGATTGAAATTGTACCATGCCTCCCATGGCATCGATCCGACCCCGGTGTTTCCCCCGCAGCAGGTGCCCAATATTTACGAGCAGACGACCCTCCCAGAAGACAGCAATGACCTGCAGCACCTGCGCGGGACGCTCTATCAACTGATCGAAAAAATCGGGCGGCGCTTGCGGCAGTCGGGCCAGGCATCACGACAGATGATTCTGGAAATCTATTACTCTGATCATCGGGAGGCGATGGCGCAGAAGCGGCTCCCCCACCCGAGTAACCTGGACCAACAACTGTTTTCGGTGGCGGAACAATTGCTCCATACCATTTTGACCCGGCGCATTCGCGTCAGAAGTTTGGCGATCCGCTGCTTCCAGTTGATGCCCGCCCCCAGACAATTGTCCCTGTTCGACCAGCCATCGGACGATCAGAGCCAGAACCTCATCCGGACCATCGATCATATCCGGCAAAAATTCGGTCCAGACTCCCTGAAATTCGCGCGGGCGAATTAGTACATTAAAGGATCGTTGCCGCCGACCATCACCTGGGGACACAGACGCTATTCAGCAAGCAAGTTGATATTGTCACATAGAGTTCTGCAAAGTAACAAAAACGAGTCATTGGGAGGATCCCTCCGCCAGCCGGCCATTCGCGTCAACCGAAGTGGACAATGGCATTCTGAGCGATCCATCCTCCATCCGGCGGATGGAGAGCGGAGAATGACAATTTTTCCCAATCGAGTCGCGTCGGTTGATGCCAAAGGTCAGTTGACGCAGCCTCAGAATGACCTCGTTTCGCTAGTCAATCGCCTTGTTGAGATGCGCACGGCCGCTTGGCGGGTCGACAGGACAAATTTTTCTATTTTGCAGGAACCGAATTGCCTCAATCCAAGGGAGTGATGAAACCATGTTTGTACACCTCCACACCCATAGCCATTTTTCATTTGGCCGCGGGGCGAACTCCATCGAAGAGCTCTGTGCCGCGGTGAAGCGACGTGGGATGGACCGGCTGGCCCTCACCGATACCAATGGTCTCTATGGCCTGATCTGGTTTTTGCAAATTGCTCGGGAGGTGGGCATTCGGCCTATCATCGGCGCCGAGGTCGTCTCCAACAATCTGCGGATCATTCTATTGGTCAAAGAACCGATCGGCTATCGCAATCTATGTCGCATCCTGTCCCTGCGCCATCTCGATCGAAATTTTTCCCTGCTGGAGGCGCTGCTCCGCTATTCGGCTGGGTTATTCATGATCACGGATTCAACCCCATTGCTGAACGCTTTGAAGAACAAAGTTTCGCCACAAAACTTGTTTGTCGAGCTGCAACCCAATCCCCGACGCCGGGCGCTGCTCCAGTATGCCCGAAGCTCGGGCATTCCCCCGGTCGCTACAAATGGGGTCTACTTCATCAATCGAGACGATTTTTTCATTCATCGGCTGCTTCGGGCGATCGATTGCAATACCACTCTTTCGCGGTTGGACGAACGCGAACTGGCGTCTTCGGATGCCTGGCTCAAAGACCCCAGACAGATGGCCCAAGCCTTCCCCGATTGCCCCGAGGCCATCGCCAATACGGAACGCATCGCTGACCAATGCATGCATGAACTCGACTTGGGCGGCCCCATTTTTCCTGATTTTCAACCTCCCACTGGTGAACCGGCGTTCGATTATCTGCGCCGGCTGTGCTATGAAGGGGCGAAAAAACGCTATGGCACGATCACTCCACAGGTCCAAGAGCGGATGGAATACGAGTTGAACATCATCCAGCACAAGGGGTTTGCCCCCTACTTTTTAGTGGTACACGATATCGTCCAGCAATCGCGCCGGACCTGTGGCCGGGGGTCGGCGGCCGCCAGCATCGTGTCCTATTGCCTGGAAATCACCCATGTGGACCCCATCGCCCATGATCTATTCTTCGAGCGCTTTTTGAATATGAAACGCAAAGACCCACCCGACATCGATGTCGATTTCCCGTGGGATGAACGGGATCAAATTCTCGATTACATCTTTCGGAAGTACGGCGAAGAACACACTGCTATGATCGCCAATCATGTCGGGTACAAAGCCCGCGCAGCCGTCCGAGAGGTCGCCAAAGTGTACGGCTTGCCCGAGGCGGAGATCAACGCAGTCACGAAAAAATTATCGGGCTACTGGGAGGTAGAAGGTATCCAGGATATCATCGAGGCGCACCCAGCGTATCGCTATCATCAATTCAAACCGCCCTGGCCCGAGATCCTCTCGCTGGCCGAGAAACTCCAGGGCTGCCCCCGCAACCTGTCGATCCATTGCGGCGGTGTGGTAATCACCCCAAAACCGATCGATCATTACGTCCCCAGACAACGCGCACCCAAGGGGATCAATATCATTCAGTGGGAGAAGGACCAGGCTGAGGACGCGGGACTGGTGAAAATCGACATCCTGGGTAACCGCTCGCTCTCTGTCATTCGGGACGCGCTCCAAGCCATCAAACGGAACTACGGCGTGGAGATCCAGTATGAGCAATGGAACCCCATCCACGATCCTGCGACTCAGGAGCTGATCCGCAATGGCGATACCATCGGCGTGTTTTATGTGGAATCCCCGGCCATGCGCCTGTTGCAAAAGAAGGCGCGCACTGGTGATTTCGAGCATTTGGTCATTCATAGCTCCATCATTCGCCCAGCAGCGAACGATTACATCCGGGAATATTTGAAACGCCTCCACGGACAACCCTACGAGCCGTTGCATCCGCTGCTGGGCGAAATTTTAAAAGAGACCTACGGCATCATGTGCTATCAAGAGGATGTATCCAAGGTCGCCATGGCGCTGGCCGATTTCGATGCGGCCGAAGCCGATGACTTGCGTCGAATTCTTTCGAAAAAGCGCATCACAAAGCGGTTAGAGAATTTTAAACAGAAATTTTATCAGGGGGCACTGAACAAGGGCGTGACACCAGAGACCATCGATCGGATCTGGGACATGATCCTGAGCTTCAGCGGCTATAGCTTTTGCAAGCCCCATTCGGCTTCGTTCGCCATGGTCTCTTACCAGTCCTGTTATCTGCGAGCGCATTACCCGGCCGAGTTCATGGCCGCCGTCATCAGCAACCAAGGCGGCTATTATTCAACCTTCGCCTATATTTCCGAAGCGAGACGCATGGGATTAACGGTGTTGCTGCCCGATATCAATAAGAGTGAATGGCACTATACGGGTAAGGACAATACCATCCGCGTCGGATTGATGCAATTGAAGGGCATCCAGCGCAAATCGGTCGATCAACTGTTAGCCGAACGTCATCAGCATGGACCATTTCGCAGTTTTGACGACTTCCTTTCGCGCGTCACTATCGACCCCAATGACATCAAAATCCTGATCAAAGCCGGGCTATTCGATGAACTCGAGCCGAACCGAACTCGTCCAGAGCTGATCTGGCGGCTGATGTTTTGGAATCATCAAAACGCCAATCACGCTCGCCGAACCAGTATCCTATTTCACGAGCCTCCTCCACCAGTCCCTCCAGCGGAGAATTATGACCTGAAAACCCAGTTGCAGCATGAAATCGAAACGCTTGGGATGCTCATCAGTCGCCACCCGCTCACCCTCTACAAAGATCGCCTCAAAAAATTCTCCTATATTTTGGCCCGAGACCTCAAGTTGTTCGTCGGCAAAAATGTCACTACCATCGGCTGGTTGGTCACCCAAAAGATGACTCGAACCAAAAAGAACGAACTCATGGAGTTCATCAGCTTCGAAGATACCACAGCTATCTATGAAACGGTGTTCTTCCCCGATACTTACCGTCAGTTCTCGTATATGCTCAGCCACTCCCGACCCTACGTCCTTAAAGGCAAAGTTGAAGAAGAGTTCGGTGCGGTGACATTGAATGTATCGGAAATCAGATTTCTTTAAATCTGTTCTAGATCAGAGGCTTTATATAAATTGACCAAATTTTCGGTTTTGAGTTTTGGTTCCCCACAGTAATCGAATTACCGATAAAGCGCTTGCGCCTACGGATGGACGAGTCTTTTTTGTCTCATGTTCATGAAGCAAGAAAGAAACCTGCATTCTCAAATATGCAAATCAAAAGCCCTGGCATCCTTTCTCAGGAATACCAGGGCCTTCAGTTTTTTGCTTAAAGGATTTTGGGGTGATTCAAAATTCAGGCATTGGATCAACGAATGGCTGCGGTATTCACCCCAACACAAAAATATTTGAAGCCTAATTGTTTCAGCTCTTGGGCATCATAAATGTTTCGTCCATCGAAAATCACTCGCTGTCTCATCAGCTTGGCCATGACTTTGAAGTTTGGATAACGAAACTCGCGCCATTCCGTCACCAGCATAAGACAATCGGCGTCGATCAATGCCTCGTACTGGTCGTTTGCATATTCGATTTTATCTCCTAAAATTCTTCGTGCCTCGGCCATGGCTTGCGGATCGTAGCTCTTTACCGTACAGCCGGCGTTCAGCAATTTATCGATCACCACCAGCGACGGTGCTTCGCGCATGTCATCAGTTTCTGGTTTAAACGACAACCCCCAAATGGCCACGATTTTGCCTTTCAGATCATCGTGAAAAAAGCGACGCATTTTTTCAAATAGGAGCGACTTCTGTTGTTCATTGACGGCTTCAACAGCCTTTAAGATACGCATTTCGTAATTATGCTGGCGCGCGGTATTGATTAACGCCTTAACGTCCTTAGGAAAACAAGAGCCGCCATAACCGATCCCTGGGTAGATGAATTTCGCTCCAATCCGTGGGTCACTGCCGATTCCCAAACGCACCAGGTTCACATCCGCACCAACAATCTCACACAGATTGGCGATCTCATTCATAAAGCTGATGCGGGTTGCCAGCATGGCATTGGCGGCGTACTTGGTCATTTCTGCTGAAGGAATGTTCATGAAAATAATGGGATGACCGTTCAGCAGAAACGTTTTATAGAGCCGCTTCATAATTTTTTCCGCCCGCTTCGATTCGACACCGATAACAATGCGATCTGGCTTGAGAAAATCGTTGATCGCTGCCCCTTCTTTCAAGAATTCTGGATTAGACACCACATCAAATGCAATGGACACCCCGCGCCGATCCAATTCTTGCTGAACCGCTTGACGCACTCTTTCTGCGGTCCCCACTGGGACGGTGCTCTTGGTCACGACTACCAAGTAATCCTCCATATACTTGCCGATATCTGACGCCACCGCAAGCACATGTTTCAAATCGGCGCTGCCGTCTTCATCTGGCGGTGTTCCGACTGCGATGAACACTACCTCACAATCCTTCAAACTGGCAGCAAGATCGGTGGTGAAATTCAAGCGGCCTTTGCTGGTGACTCGCGCCAACATTTCCTCTAGCCCCGGCTCATAAATTGGCACGATCCCTTTCTTCAATTTCTCGATCTTCTCTTGATCAATGTCCACACATGTCACATCGATCCCCGTCTCGGCAAAACAGGTTCCAGTAACTAAGCCAACATAGCCAGTTCCAACAACTGATATTTTCACTCCTACCTCCTTAAATTTTTCCGATCATTCTTTTGAAAAGGCTTCTATCACTTAACATTTTTATTTATTTTGCCCATTGATAATGACCAGCTCACAGGGTGCAATAAATTATTCTAGTAAAGGGGGGGACTAAAAAATGTCATCGCTGCATCGCAACCGTATGGGTGCGTGAAAGGATTTTTGATGCAGGATCGCCCCAATGGAATTTTTTAGCCTCCCGGTACAACCTGCATCAGTTCATTAATTGTGGTGCGGAGCACATGGGGATCGAGGTCCGCGTGCAATCGGCCGTCATACGCCAGAGATATCTTGCCGGTCTCCTCAGAAACCACAATCACCAGCGCATCCGATTCCTCAGATAGTCCCACCGCCGCTAAGTGTCGTGTTCCATACTGAGAACCGATATTAGGGTTCTGGCTGAGCGGTAGGATGCATTGAGCCGCTTCAATGACATCATTCTGAATGATGATAGCGCCATCATGAAGCGGGGAACGGGGATTGAAAATGGAGACAATCAAAGGAACCGAGACTTTCGCTTGGATGCTTTGCCCGCTCTCGATAATGGATTTAATCCCGGCATTGCGGACCAATACGATAAGCCCGCCCATCCCTCGTCTGCTCAGCTCCACGGCAGCCTTCACCACTTCTTCGGTGACGCGCGGCGTAATCGTTACTTTAAAAATTTTCCTGATCAGAGGCATCTGGCCGATATAGATGAGAATTCGGCGCAGCTCTGGTTGAAACAGGATCACAAATGCAACCAGCCAGACGGTTTTCAGGTTTTCGAAAATCCAGTTCAAGCCGCTCAACCCCAATAGTTGCACCACCACAGATGCCAGCAAGATCAACACGAGACCGATAAACATTTGTGCAGCACGAGACCCCCGAATAAAGAAGTAAAGCTTATAGAGGATATACGAGATGATGGCGATATCCAGGACATCGATCAACGAAACTGTTAGAAAGCCAATACGAAGCAATTCCAATCTCATCATCACCACCGGAGGTTTTTTAATTGATATTTACCGAAAAATATAGCTCAAATGCCGCACTTAAAAAGTGGCTCAAATCACATTTTTCGATTAACCGAAAATGCCTCCTCAATTGCCCCTCGGAACCGTAGTTCGACAAGTTTAGACAGCGATTTTTCCCACTAACCGATCTGCAATCTGACAGGCTCTCACCATTGGCAGCACATCATGCACCCGAATGATATGAGCACCGTTTTGGATTGCAACAACCACAGCAGCAATCGTCCCTTCCAGGCGCTGATCTGGTGGCAAATTCAGCACCTTGCCGATAAACGATTTCCGCGAGGGACCCACCAGGATCGGACATTCCAGCCGACTAAATTCCTTCAGCCGCCTTATAATCTCATAATTGTCCATTAATCGCTTACCGAAGCCAATACCAGGATCGATGATGATCCGATCGCGAGGAATTCCCGCAGCCAATGCCATTTCGATGCTTTCTGCTAGATAGTCGCAGATCTCACCAATCACATCATCATAATGAGGATCCTGTTGCATGTTTTTTGGCTGGCCTTTGATATGCATCAGCACGACTGGCACTTGAAATCGGGCCACAACGAATTTCATGTCAGGATCGAATCGCAGCCCGCTGATGTCATTGATCATATTGGCCCCGGCATGCAAAGCTGCTTCCGCCACCGGCGCCTTATAAGTATCCACAGAAATTGGCACATCCACCAGATTCGCCAATCCTCGGATCACTGGCAACAGACGCGCAATTTCCTCCTCTGCAGAGATCGGTTCTGCCCCGGGTCTGGTGGACTCGGCTCCCACATCTATTATATCTGCCCCTTGTCTGGCTAGTTCCATTCCCCGAGCAATGGCGCGGTCCGGTTCGAAATATTCACCTCCATCTGAAAACGAATCCGGAGTGACATTCAGAATGCCCATAATATGGGTTCTGGCTGAAAGGTCCAACGTTTTAGCTCCAACCGATAATTTGTAATGCCGAGCAAGTTCCATCTGAGCCAATTTCAATGAGAATCCCATATGAATTATCGAAAACAAAAATAGATCGCCCTTTAGTCTGGGCAATTGACAATGGATAATTTCTCAACCTGAAAGAATTGTTCCTTAAGCGGTCATGTTTCAATCAATGGTTGCTGATCCAACGAGAAAGCGTATGCATGGTAAACGGACAAGTTCAATTTTTCATTTTCCATTCTCAACAGATTGCGCCTTGCTGGAATCTGGATGTAGCAAGGCGAATAGGTGTTTCCGGGCTTCTTCAGCGAATTCATCTTCCACCCCCTTGCGAAGACGAATCCGCTCGCGAAGATGTTCGATCGCCAATGGCAAGTTCCCCTGGGCTTCGTAAAGGTAAGCCAGATAAAGATGGGCATTGGGATGATTATTGATCGCTATAGCGCGTTTCAATAATTGTTCGGCTGTGTCATAATCATCGGAGTTGTAATATAGGATCCCCAGATTATAGTACGCATCAGCGTTCTGGGGCTGGAGCTGCAGCACGCGATTGTAAATCTCAATGATCTTTAATATTTCGTTTCGGACCAAATAGATTTTTCCTAATGCCATCAAGGCAGGCACCGAGTTCGGATTGATGTCTAGATATCGCTCTAACAGTTGAATTGCTTGCTTGCGCTGATTTTCGAATAGATAATGATCTGACAGCATCAAGTAGGCGTCCTCATACGTTGGATCGAAAAAAATCGCACGCTCAAATAATTCACGCTCGTTTTTAAAACCCAAATGGCGATAGCGTGAAGGATGCAGTCGCGATAGGGCTAAATACAGCCGAGGTTCATTGGGCTGCAATCGATAGGCTCGAAGCAGCATCTGTTCCGCCATAGACCACCGCTGCTGATAGATATAATATTCTCCCAGATACAACCACGCCTCGGCACAACTGGAATCCTTGGTCAGCGCGCGATTCAACCAAATCTTGGTTCGTTCGAACTCATCTGCAGGGGATTCACCGTTCTTTTTCTTTGCTGCAGCGAATGAAAATTGAATTTTCCCTGCCAAAACCAATGCATCCACCAGGGAACTATCGTTAGCAATCACATTTTCAATTCGGTTTTTGGCAAGGACTAATTTTTGATCTTGATACAGCTCAATCGCCTCAAGCAGCTGCCGATAATTTTCGAGCGATGTGTAGCCAATGGTTCTAGCAACCGAACGAGGTTTGAGACGAAAATAGTGTAAAATAGTATCACAAACCGCAAGCGCGATTGTGGGGAACTGACTTGGGATAAGTGACAAGGTGTCACAGCGGACGACCGAACCGACTGGAATTTGAACCAAATGATAAATCAAAGTTGGATAGGATGAGGATCCTGTCAATTCCCCGAACAGTAAATGGTCCACATGAAATAATTGTTGCAATCGTCCCAAATCGAGAGAATCGCAGGTAAGATCGCCGGGGGTCCATTTATCAACGATGACAATCGCTTGATCGGCCAGCGCCCGATGCAATTGTTGAGCGACCATCCGCCACAGTGCTGGTGCCATCCACTGGGAATTGCCCAATGAGGCATTGCCGCGCACAGGAAGCATCATGAGACGGAATTTCACTGCTGGTTCCCTGTGGCGATACCGATCAAGCCAATTCCCTGCCAGGATGAACATGCCGATCAATGCAACACCGAGAAGCAATTTCCGTTTATCCATCCACTCAGCAGTTTTGTAAAAATAGAGCAAAATGATAATGGCGCTGATCAAAATTATCAGCGCCAAAGGCGAGAAAATCCAGAGCTCGGAAATCGTATCGCCGAAATTGCTCAACCAACCAGCTTTCGGCAACGCATCATCCGCTAATAAACCGTTTCCAAACCAACTTTTGGAAACTGCCATTATCCCACCAACAATCGCTATCCCCACCATAGTCGCTCTCCCGTTGTCGAACTTGTTGCATATTTACCCACCCATCAGCACGGCGATTTACTTCGTCGAGTGCAAAGTTGTAACAATGGTTCTCCCTTTTGGATCTTCTGATCATTTAGAACCAACGCCATCATTTACTCAGCCTGATGGATCGGTTCTGATAGAAAAAATCCGCCAAGCATAAATTTCAACTCCAAGTAACGCCCCTCGGAGCAGGCCACAAATCTCAAATAGATCGAGTTATCTGATGTAATTTTTGCTTTTGGGTTTATCAGACGAGTTCTTTTTCAGCCTCTGGTTTCTGAGCCGCGCTGGATTTTTTGCGAGTCCTTCGTTTTGGTTCTGGAGCTTTAGCAAGGCTTGACCCATTCACAGCTAGCTTGGCCTGGGATTTATTTCGAGTTTGTTTTTTTCGTTCTTCATCCACCTGGTTCAAGATCGCATCGATCTCATTGCCGTCCAGCATCTCGCGTTCCAGCAGAGCTTTGGCCAATGCGTGCAATTTGTCAAGGTTTTCTTGAATCAGTTTTTCTGCGGTATTAGCTGCTTTCTCAACAATTGCTCTGACCTCTTGATCGATCAATTGGGCGGTTTTTTCGCTGTAATCTCGGTGTTGGGCGATTTCTCGGCCCAGGAAGATTTCTTCCTGTTTTTTGCCGAACGTCATTGGCCCTAACCGTTCACTCATGCCCCATTCGCATACCATTTTGCGGGCAATTTCGGTAGCGCGCTCAATGTCGTTCCCAGCCCCAGTGGTCAATTGATTCAGAACAATTTTCTCGGCTGCACGTCCGCCTAATAGATGGATCAACATCCGCTCGCAATAATCCTTCGAGTAGTTATGTTTCTCATCCAACGGCAGCGTAGTGGTTACGCCCAATGCGCGACCGCGGGGAATAATGGTCACCTTATGCACTGGATCTGATCCAGGAGTCAATTTGGCTACCATGGCATGACCCGCCTCGTGATAGGCTGTGCTCCGTTTCTCTTCGTCGCTGATCAATAGGCTTTTCCGCTCGGTTCCCATGAGCACTTTATCCTTGGCCTCTTCCAGGTCCTCCATGTCCACTTTCTTCTTATTCTTGCGAGCGGCCAACAGCGCGGCCTCATTGACCATATTGGCCAGATCAGCCCCGGAGAATCCCGGCGTCCCTTTGGCCAGCACTGAAATGTCTACGTCGCTACCCAATGGGATTTTCCGGGTATGAACCTTCAGAATTCCTTCACGACCGCGAACATCAGGCCGGTCAACCACGATCTGTCTATCGAACCGGCCAGGTCGCAAAAGGGCAGAGTCCAACACATCGGGTCGATTGGTGGCGGCCAACAAAATCACACCCTCATTCGAATCAAAACCATCCATTTCCACCAGTAACTGGTTCAGCGTTTGCTCGCGTTCATCATGGCCGCCGCCCAATCCAGCACCACGATGCCGGCCGACTGCGTCCAGTTCATCGATAAAAATGATGCATGGCGCGTTCTTTTTGCCCTGCTCAAATAGATCGCGTACCCGAGACGCACCAACACCGACAAACATCTCAACAAAATCCGCTCCAGACATGCTGAAAAATGGCACCCCAGCCTCCCCAGCAACCGCCTTGGCCAGCAAGGTCTTGCCTGTCCCCGGCGGGCCTAACAGCAATGCACCTTTCGGAATTTTGCCACCCAATTTTTGAAATTTCTCTGGCTCCTTTAAGAAATCGATGATCTCTTTGAGCTCTTGCTTGGCCTCGTCCGCCCCTGCCACATCCTCGAACGTCACCCGCAGTTTATTTTCAGAGATCATTCGGGCCCGCGATTTGCCAAACGAGAAGATGCCTTTAGCGCCGCCGCCCTGCATCCGGCGCAGTAGCACGAACCAGAAGATGATCAAAATTAAGAACGGCAAAGCATTTAACAGGTAGCCCCACCATTCCACTGTCCGAGGTTTGGCCTCCACCCGCAAGCCATAATCATCGATCCACCGAAAGACTGTATTGATATCCACCTGCTCTGGCAAGACCACCTGGTATGGCTGTCGCTCCATGTCATCCCCCTTGAGGATCACTTGAAGCTCTTGCCCCTTAATCATCACCTCGCTGATCTTCCCTGTCTCTAGCCATTCCTTGAATTGCTTCAAATCGGCTTGCCGATCCTCAGTCCCACCTGGCTTGAACCATTGGGAAACCCAAAAGATCATGATGATGAAAATCACCCAAAAAATCAATGTCCGCGTAGCTTTTTGCCACTGGAAGCTATCGTCCTTTTTTTTGGGGCTCTGGTTATTCCGGTTTGGCGGGTTATTCGATTCTTTCCGCATCCTCACTGGTTGCTCTGGCGAGTCGTCTGCGAAATAATTGTTGGGGAAAACGTCGCTCATCGATGAACTCTTCTCCAATTCTGATTTATTAATCTAAAACATAGATGTCGCGCAAATTGCGATATTTTTGATCATAATCTAAACCATATCCAACCACAAATTTGGTCGGTATGGTGAAACCCACGTAATCGAGTTTGAAATCGACCACGGCGTTGCCCTCTTTCAGTAACAATGAAGCAAATTTCAACGAAGCTGGTTTTGTCCCCTCAAACATCTGCTCCAAAAATTTAATCGACCGACCAGAATCCGCGATGTCTTCTACGATTAAAATATGACGACCATCGACATGGCTATCGAACAGTTTTTTGGTCTTGATCTGTCCAGTAGACACGCGACCACCGCCATAGCTCGATATTTTGACAAAATCCACTTCGCAATCAATATCCATTTCTCGAATCAGATCAGATAAGAAGATAAATGCTCCATTCAGCACTCCGATCAAGATAGGGCACTTATCGCGATAGTCATCAGAAATCTGACGTGCCAGTTCCTTCACGCGACGATCGATCTCCTGACGACTGATCAGAATTTTATACTTCGATAAATTTCCATCAAAACATGGTTGATCCGTCATGCAGCAATTCCCTTTTCAATAACTTTTAACATCAGCACACGTGTTGTTCGATCGGTAATTTTGAATTTGTCATCGATCTGGTGTCCCACTACCCAGATGATCCCAGCATCGCACACCAATAGCGGGATCTCACGGCGTTCATGCAGCGGAACTTTTCGATCGATGAAAAAATCCGATAACTTTTTTTGCCCTGGTGAATTCAGCGGCCGAAATCGATCTCCTGGTTGAGGAAGTCGAATTTTCAACTCTCCGATCACCTGATCATAATCAATATATTCCACTGTCCGATCAGTTGGAAAAATTTGGGGCACTTCTCGAATTGTCATCAGCCGATTCTCCAATAGCAGGTGCTCATTGGACAGTGGCACGACACTATTTAACGGCACGGATTTTTTGCCCGGAACTCCGCCTCGTCGGCAAAAAGCCAGAAAATGCGAATCATGCCATACTTCCCATTCGGAACTGAGTTTCACCTTTTTGCCCGAACGTCTATTTGAGGCCAGCCTTAAAATCCGCTCAATCTTATTAGCAGTTAAAACCGAACGCGGCAGCGCCAATCTCGCCACGATCTCATACAATGCATACTTTTGAACAATGATAAAATACTTTAAAAAACCATTAAGGTCAAGGATTATTTTATCTTTTTTTGAACTGACCAGGCAACGATCAACAGCCAGCCGCCCCTGTTCGGCCAAATAAATTTCCACCTCCGACATGATCCCCGCAGTCCGCAATATGGCGCTCTTGACTGCTGGGTTGAACTGCTTCTCCAAATAGGGTATCAGTTCATGTCGGATGCGATTTCGGCGATAATGAAACATGACATTGGTTTCATCCTCAACAAAGTCTAACTTGTACGCTCGAGCATAAGTTTCAATCTCCTTTCGAGTGGCAAATAGTAGCGGACGGATGATCTTGCCGCGACGCACTGGCATCCCAGATAGCCCTTTGACCCCGCTGCCGCGCAACCAATGATCGAGTATCGTCTCCACTTGGTCGTCAGCCTGATGTCCCAGCGCAATGTGGTCCGCTCCTGTCCGCTTTAATGCCCACTGGAACACCTGATACCGTAGCAATCGTGCCCCTTCCTCCTCGGAAACCTTGTGGCGCTCCTGATACTTTCTCACATTCACTTTGCGGACAATCAGGGGAAGCTGATAGCGCTCAGCCAATTGTGCAACAAATCGCTCGTCTCGATCCGACTGCTCCCCTCGCAGACCATGATTCACATGCAAAATTTCTAATTGCAAACCAAATTGGTCTCGAATCTGAATCAACAAATGCAACAGCACCACCGAATCGATCCCGCCAGATACGGCCACTAAAACATGATCTCCAGAGCGAATCAGTTGGTGGTTTTCATTGTAGTCGATAAAATTTTTTACCAGGTCTGTCATTGGATCCCCCTGTTTCCTCGGAGCTTGCTTTATAGCTCATCTCCGACATTCCGTGCGATACCTTATATATCACCCCCCCACTAAAAAAAAAGACCTTTCAGTTAGAAAGGTCTTTGTCCACATCATCAATTCAATTTATTTGCACTCCGATATATGAGTAGCGGCGAAGGGACTTGAACCCCTGACACGTGGATTATGATTCCACTGCTCTACCAACTGAGCTACGCCGCCAAATAGACGCGATAAATATACGATATTTTGCAACGAAAGTCAAGGGAAATTTTGGTCCATTCTTTATGGTCGCTTCGATCGCAGCAGCGGGAAAAACCTCTGAAATTTATTTAGTCAAAACATTCGTGTCTTTATTTATCGAAATGATAGAATCACAATGATTCAAATGCGATTCGTTTTTATCATAAGGCCATTCGATTTGCTCCTCAACAAAATCTGATAAAAAATTTAGCTGGTCATACTTCTCAAGCTTGCAATTCTGGCTCATTTGCTTGCTGGTCTATTTTGATGTTCGTTTGAAATGCAAAATCTATATCACTGCGAAAATTGCAGCGTCACCGTTTTTCGAACGAAATCTTCTACCGAATTATTTGCGAATTTAACAATCAATTGCCAGCGCTGATGTGAAATTCTTTCTATTGTCGCACCATCAGCTTGATGGATCTCCCAACTGGTTTTCAACGGAATATCGTATTGATTTCCTGGTCGACCTTCAATAATTAAGTAGAGCTGGTTTTTCGTCATTTGATAATCGATCAATTTCAGCGCTTGGGAACGGCTGCCCGCAATCCTTTCTGGGAAAGGAATTTCAAATTCGATCCCTAAGCGATAGTCGATGAGGATCTCATTTTGCGCAGCAAGGCTGGCCTGGATCTGACAATGGATATCATATCCCGTGGTATTAAGCGAAAAATTGGCAGGATTTCCGTTAATTGACACCGCAAGGACGCCGGTTCCCAGACCAAAGGCTGGGGAAAAGTTTAATGTAAAAGGAGCATTAGAATGGTTGATGATCTTCAATCGCAGTTGATGATCATCTTTTGTCAAGATAAAATCGAACAAATGTTCGCCACAGCGAAAGTGGTTGATCGCCACATGGTCCCAATCCGTTGGCAAATGAGGCGAAAGCACAATTTCCCGTGCAAGAGAATCTCCCCTCAAGCCCAACAGCCCAGAAACCAGCGGAAGAATAATCCCAGTGGCGGAAAAAAGCTGATGGGGGACTGAAGTGGAGACAGGTCGATAGAATTC
This sequence comes from candidate division KSB1 bacterium, assembly GCA_034506395.1. Lineage (NCBI taxonomy): Bacteria > Pseudomonadati > Candidatus Zhuqueibacterota bacterium. The sequence goes on from JAPDPQ010000013.1 coordinate 137,668, forward strand.
GCCGGATAAAAGTTCGGTATGCCAGCCTAACGCATCGAGTTCGGTCAAGCGGGCATTTGCCAACAGATTGTGCCAGCCATTGATTGCGCGATGATGACGATATTGAGCCGTGGCGACGTAACCAGTGGTGAAGGGCCAGACACTCCCATTGTTGTAACTGATTGGATCGTAGTAACTGCTGGTTCTGACCACGCCTCGAACTCCCCAGTCCGTGCTCATCACCGCACAGGCAAACTGCTCCAGCGTGCCTCGTGCAGCTTCATCCGAGATCAGATCAAAAAACAGTGGGATCGATTGCCAGACAGTCTGGTCCTTATGTCTATCACCATTGGTCAGCAAGGCAAAATTGAGCCGATTTGTCTCTTCATCAATGAATATTTGCAAAAAAGACCGATACGCTTGATCTAACTGCTGCTGACACGTTTGCAATAGGGTTTTTTCCTGAAAGAAATCGCAGAAACGGATCATACAGCGGAGCGCCTGAAGCCAAATGGCGGCAAGATAAACATCGACCCGATTGTGCTTAAGCATCTCCCCCACTTCCATGGCTGCCAAGCCAGCAGCGCTGTTTTCCATCAGACCATCCTGATCTTCATCAGCGGTGAGGCAATAATGATACGCCAGTTTGATCGAATTCCAACTTTTGCGAATAAAATCGACGTCACCGCTGGAAATAAAATAATCATGCATGGCCACAATGTAATAAGCAGACGTCTCAGCGTGATAGAATCCATAGGGATAATCCTGAAACCAATTAATGAAGCTGGCACTCTGCGTCAGCTCGTGAAAGATTTTGCCATCCGATCGCTGACGATCGCGCAACATCGTGAGTGCCAGGCGTGTGGTTTCAAAATCGCCATAGCAATTGATCGCCAAAGAATTGAGAAAGGCATCGCCGCCGAAAAACCAGGCAAACCCGGGGCGATGGCTATTACCCGACACGCCATAACCCGCCACCAGCCCGCTGCCCAATTGGGGATTATCCACGCGCCCCTTGTCCAGAGACGCTTTCGCCCACTCGAACGCCCGGTTCAATTTCGCATCCGGGGTTCGGATGGAGAGCAATTCAGAGCGGAGCCGCTGCGCATGTTCGAAATTCTGCTTATACAACTCGGGGATGTGATCCAGTAGATGCATAAACCGCTGCATCGCATCATCTTTCCCGTTCAAACTTCCGGTCACGATGATCGGAATAAAGCTGGATTGAGCCCATTGCTGGTCCACCCCGATAACGAACTTCATTGGTTCATCGGGAAGCTGATGACCAGGCGTATTGGAGCACCTTGTAGCGAATGGCGATCCGATAAGCCCAACATATTTTTTCGACCCCTCGCCGATGTAATAAGCGTTCAAATGATCCAACCAAAGCGTATACTGCCCACCCAGCCCTGCTGGCCACATGGGTACCAGAGCAGGATAGAAGCTAATCCAGAGTTCAAGCCCGACATAACTATCGATATCGAACAGAAAAATCGCGCCGGGTTCATCCAATGGTGTCAGTATGTGCCATTGGATTGTGAATAAATCGTGGGAGAATATCAGGGTGGTCATTTCCGGCCGGGCAATTATGTGGCGAGCCAGATCGGTTGCATTGAGAAACAACTGATATCTTGGCACTGCTACGGAGAATTGCAGCTTGCTGAGGATTTTGATGGGATAAACCCAGACTTCAAAAATGCCTTGTTCCTCTCCGAAGATCGCTGCTTGTCGGCCAACGCTTTCGCAATAAGTTCCGGGTGCAATTCGCCGAGTCAATTGGATCGGATTCTCATAGATTTCAAATTTTTGAACCGATGATGTAGCCATAAAACTCAATTGCGGTTTCCCTTCATAATTTAATTAACTCTTTCAGTGAATTTGCAAATTCGTTTTTGAACTAAAGAGTTCTCAATTTTGAATGAGCACAATTTTCTATTGGGATCAACCCATGCTCTTCTCTCACCCTTATGGCAATTACTCCCCCGCCAATTGGCGAGCAACATCATGCTAACAGGGTGATTGAAGAACTCTGTCAGCCGTTAGGATCGTTACGGTTGCACATTGGAATACCATTTCGAAATTGGGTTGAAGGCATTGCAAAGTTCGATGATGTGGCGGAAAAGATACGAGCTGGATCGATCTGACTCAGCCTCACCATCTACTATCTTGCCGACCGATCCAAAGTCGCGATGCCTGATCCCACTTCCAATCATTCGGTGCAAGGGGGATTCCTATGGGTGTGAGTTTGCCGCTCTCCACCATATCTGTGGTTTGCTGCCAATCTTTGATCCCACTGACAGCATCTAACTCGTGGAGATTTTGATAGCCCACGCAATTGGCATAATGCAAAGTCTTTTCGATAGAATAGCCTCTAAGATAGGCCGCGAGGAAGCCAGCGATGGCTGAATCGCCGGAGCCTGTAGCGCTAGCAATTTTGTCAACTTTGAACGCTGGACACCATAACTCTCGCCGCGACCAATTCATTCGATCTTTCGGGGGTGCAGCGCCAAAATCCTGGCAGCGATCCAATTCTTTTGTCAGAATGTAAGAGCCACGATGCCCAGCTTTAATGAACACCACCTTGCTACCGAGCGCCAAACACTCGGTCGCCAAGCGCCGGTAATCTTTGGGATCGATGAAATCCACAACATCCCTTGTGCCAGCTTGCTGCTTGACCTCGAAATAAGCAATTGGATCTAACATGAAGAACACTTCTTCGATACTGGGCATGAAAATATCAACGTAAGGTAACAGATTGGTGAGGATGGTCCGCCATGGAGCTCGACCGCTGGGGCTATTGGGATCAGGTAGCGCCATATCTAAGGAAGTAGTTGCGCCGGCAGCTTTCGCGATCTGAAAAATTTTCACCAGTTCTTCCCCCCTATTCTCATAGCAATTGGCCATGATCGGCGGGTAACCGAAATGAAACGATCGCGATTGCCGAATCAGTTCCACATCCAGATCAGCGCTGGAGAAACGGTCGTTTGCCCCAGGATCATGAAGGAAAATACGATCGATGCCTGGCGGAGCGATGACAATGGTATATGAGGTTCGGTCCGTGGGCGAAACCGAAATGCCCGAGGTTTGCCCCTGTTGCGACAATAAGTTTAGTATCAATTCTCCAAATTGGTCCTTCCCCACACGGGACAAAAAAGCGACCCTGAGTCCCAGCTTTTTTAATGCGATACCCGTGTTTGAAACCGGCCCACCGGTGCTGATTCGAGCCGCATTCACCTGAATCAATTTGCCAGGCTTAAACAGTTCGACAATATCACGAATGCCAGTGTCTGGAATTTGAGGAATGATATCAAGACAGATATGACCAACGACCGCAACATCGTAATTCCGTTCCAAAACTTCCTCCCGATTCAGCTTAACAAATCTATTCTCAAAATCCGTCTCCCCATCCTTCTTCAGGGTGTTATCAGTTCGATGCGTTATTCAGAGGATGATCTCTGTCTCTCCCAGATATTGTTTCTTGTCGACACAACTTGGGTAACCTTGCATCTATTTCAAAAAATCCGCCAGCGTTTTTTCCAGTGCATCGCCGCGCAAACTCGATTCGAGGGCGAGAATGCGACCATCCGGGCCAATCAAAATTGGCCTTGGAATATATTGCACTTGAAAGGTTTGGACCACCTTTCGATTGGGATCTTTCATCATAAAAGCATGCAGCCACGGCATCTTCCATTTTCCCTGCCGAAACTTGGCTATATCATCCTCTGATTGATCCAAAGATAAGCTGATCAGCTCAAAATTTTTATCTTTGAACCGCTGATATGCGCGATGCAAATGCTCCATTTCGTTTACACAGGGCGGACACCATGTGGCCCAGAAATCCAGCAAGTAGAATTTGCCCTTTAATGTCTTATTGGACACCTTCTGCTTGCCATCCAAAAGAAGAATCTCAAAATCAGGCACCAAGTCGCCAACTTTTAAGCTGCTTTTTGGATCTGCTTCTTGCTGTGCAAATGCAGCACCAGGCGCATTCGTTGGACTAAATTTATTCCAGAGCAGATAGCACAGTTCATTCCCCCAAAAAATCGAAACGACAATTAAAGCGCCCAAAAGGCCCATCAATAAATGTTTAGCGTTCATTATCATCCTCTCCCTCAAATTATCAGTTCCATCAGCGATTGTGTCCCGGCACGATAAAGACAGCGTTCAAACCAAACTTCAGTTACGATAACGAAAGACCAGGATAAAAACCCAGGTGCTGCGTCCCAGCTTTCTGGCGAATTGATGATCGGTCCATCTCATTGCACAGATTGTGCTGATCTGTTTATTGAACTAAAACCATCTTCCGAGTTGCCACAAACCCAGCGGCAGTCATCCGGTAGATATAAACCCCTGAAGCGACCCGAGCGAAACTCTCGTCTGAACCGTCCCACTGAACGACAAATCGACCAGCCGGCTTAAATTCGTTTATTAATGTCTTCACTTTTGTTCCTCGGATATCAAAAACTTCGATTCTGACCAAGCCTTCGGTTGGCATATTAAACGTGATGGCCGTTGTGCCATTAAACGGGTTGGGATAATTTTGTGATAATCCATATTGGCTCGGCTTGACCTGCGGCGCGGTCCCTTCAATCAATTGATCCGTTCGTTCGCTCGATGTGATTCGACTCTGGCCGCTATCATCCGAGGCCTGGTCAGATTTCTCTTCAGCCTCTTTCCCCTGATCCGACGCTATTTCATCCGCTTTTCCGTCATCTGCGGAATCATCGCTCGGCTTAATGATGATCCCATCGCTCCATTCGGACCAATTGCCGACCAAACCTGCCCCGTTTTTCGCCTGAACCCGGGCGTATAGGGTGCCAGGCGCGTAATAATTTATTTCATGGGAAAGTTTATTGCCAACCCATTCCCTAAAGGCAACATTGCCACCTGGCTCAGCCCTGAGTTCCAGTCGATAATCGCTGATGCCAGTATCGTACTCCTGAGCTGCTTTCCAGGAAAAAGTGATCTTGCCAGCAGTCGCCATAGTGCCATCGTCGCTCGGTGGGGCTGTCATAACTGGCGGTGTGTTATCCGCTGCTCTTAAGTAAGTTTCACCGATCAGGGTTAGCGAATTATTTCTTTTCAATAATGCCGTAACTGGAGGATTTGGCGCAAAGGGCAGATCATAGAATGGACTATGACCCTTTGACAAAAACCAAAACCAGCGTTGAATTCCGACCTCATTAGTCTTGAAGTACTCGCAAAGGATACGACACAGCTCGGCTGCTTCCGCCTCTGTGCGCCGATAATCGATATTGCCAAACTCCGATACCCAAACCACGTCAGTCCCGCTTACCTGACGCATGAACAGCGCCATTTCATTCAGTTGATCTTTGAGTTTTTCAAAATCCATCCCCTGGGTCTCCGAACTGATCGGGAACACATGAAGATCATTGACATCGATTTTTACCCCAGGTGGCAGCGCAGCAATGAACTCTTGATACCATTTTTTGCAATTAGCCATTCTAAAATAGGCGTTCACCAATTTTTTAAATTCGTCTCGAATACCCAAGAACGGGCTTTGCAAGAGTTCGGGAATGAACTGCCATGCGATGTCATCAAATCCTTGTACCGCCTCGGTCAAAAAGATCGATGGACCCATCACCTTAGCAGTGGGATCAAATGTTTTGATGAGCTGATAATATCGTAAGAAAAACTCCGCATATTGTTTGGGACGCAGCATGGGATACCAATTGGGTTCGTAACCGATGGACCAATACTGGCCAACAAAACCCTCGCGTTCGATTAATTTCCGCACATAATTTTGCTCAGCTTGCCAAATGCGATCCAGTATCTCCGACTGGGTGGGCACGTTTCCTTTGCTAAACATCGGTTTGAAAAAATCGATTAAATAATAATGATCAGTGACTGGTGGCTTGTTCAACTCCTTTTTCAATGCCGATTCGATCTCATCATCCACCAGATCCTCTATTGCATTAGAGAGCTCCTCCCAGGTGAACGAGATCCCGAGCAAATTCCAGTCGATTTCCGATTCAGTGCGCGAGTCAGGCAAAACCGCCTTCACCTGCAAGTATCGTTCACGGCCAACTCCAATGATGGGGACATCTACTTGAAGCGAAATCACCGTATGAAAAACACAATCCGCGTCGCCGACATCTTGCCAATAGTATTTCCAGCGAAACGGATTAGGATTCAACACCCAAGCTTCGATGTAAATATGCGTCTTCCAATCCGCTGCCACGCTGGTGGCCAATCGGATTGTATCTTGCCTCACCGTAACCTCGAATTTCGGTAGCGTATCTTGAAACGCTATTTCGGTTTTCTTGCATTTCGCCCGATATTTAATCCCATATTTCTTCTGGGTAAAAGTAAACTGATTTAGCGAATCCGCAAGCTGCTTCTCCAAAATTGCCTGATTTTTGGTCCAATACTCCCCAATCACTGGAACAATATTGCTGTCTATCAACGCAATGCACAGATCAAAAAAACTTTGCAGCAAGTCATCATCGCTGTTTTCTAATAGATCCAGCAAGATCCACCGATAGTCCATGCCGAGGCCATCCGTCCGATAATCGATCTTGCCTAATGTCCAGATCTTGTTTTTCCCGAGCGCAGGATAATTTTTTGGAAGATACGAATCCTCCCAATCTCGAAACCAGCTCAAACCGAATTGTCCCAAGTATTGGGTCGCCTCGACCCCCTTCGCGCCAAAACGATCATCGAGCTGACCGAATGCCTGCGACCCTATCCCCAACGCAAGCGATCCGATCATGAAAACTATTATGAAATTGAACATTTTTTTCATCGTCTCACCTCACAAAAGAGAATGAAGCCTTGCTAAGTTTAATGACATCGATATAGCGAACTAATTAGAGCAATGAGATTTGGTCTTCACCTCACTGCGCAAAGCAAAGTATCATGAGCAATAGCACATTCAGTATACCTTCTATTCCTCTATTTTTAGGGCTGATACCATTCCCATTCAATCGACCCTGGATTAATTCGAGGCCAGGTAAATCTTCGGGTTACAATCTACAATATTTTTCAAAGATTGTCAAGTTTATTTTTAGAAGTAGGGAAGACTGGCCATTACCGAGCATGTTTGTGGCTATATATTTCAGAAATTGCTGATTAGGATGGATTAATTGAAATGAGATAGGAGTCATTTTTATGAGTTCAGAGCACAATCTCTGTCTTGAGAATTTCAATTCATTTGACTCTCAAACTCAACAATCAGAGAGATCAATGAGTGAAGAACAAAAGGGCACTGTTCATTATGTTATTAGCGGCAAGCACCAGAGGAGATTGCGAGCAAGTCTTTGGACAATTTTCGTCGAGGATTCTATGAACAATTTATGTCAAAAAAATTTACAGGCGATTCAGGCTACTTGACATGGTCGACAATCGAGAAAAACAATTGCCATCTTTACGTGGTCTTCTGTTACATCCTTTGAATAATTCCCTCCACAGCGCCAGGTAAAATAGCTGAAGATCATGCGAATCACATCTGGCAAAACAAATCATTTTTCAAATTAAAAAGCAAAACTCACTCCCAAGCCAACCCTCAACAGATCGGTAGTGGACTTGCTGGGCGAGTAAGTCACTTCATTAAATTCGCGCCGAATATCGCCTTGTTTAAGATAGGTTGCTTCTCCACCGATCAGATAATGCATCACCAAATCAATATAGATCGAATAGATTCCATTCGAATCGTTTTTTCGACCCTGATAAACTCGAAACATGATTCCAGCGCCCCCGCCATAGCTTAATGCCGCGTCGTCATAATTTGTGGAGGTTATTTCGCTATAAGAATCCCAACCTGAACCTTTCAATCGCGTTTCGGTCCACAAATAATGGAATCCGATTAAACCTTCCAGATAAGGGTGAGTCACGACATTCCTGTTTGTCGGCTGAATTCTCGCCAGCAAATGACCAATAAGAATGTTATTAGTTGTTTCTACCGTAACCACTATATCGGGAATATTTGGGCTGAGCCGCTCCAGCCGCGATTCACTTCCATATATCAAAAATCCAAGTCCTGCTCCTAATGCCAAGGGAGTGCCAGGAATCTGATACGCAAAATTTCCTGAAATCCCGCCTCCGGGATTGTTCACATTCTCTCGAAATTCCCCTTGAGGGAAACCAGCAATGAAATTGACCCCAGCTTGAAAGGGCGTCTGTGCCTTCCCCATAACATTAAACATCATCAGTCCAATCACAATCCCCATGAGCACACGTATTTTCATTTTTGATCTCCCAAGTCAATGACAAACACATACTATTTGATATCATTAATCAGACTTATTCCAATATCATTCTAAATTTCTGGTGTTATTCTAACGGTATCCGTTCCAAAAAGTTTCAAATCAATACTTGAGATTTCGATGCCCGATAAAATTACCGGTATTCTCAACCTCATGAACAAAATTAAAACTTCTATGAATATGCTTCATCTCGCGAGGAAAAAAATCTTACTGCAATTTATAAAAATCATGGAATGAAAATCTTTATAGGAGTCCGACATCGCTCCCACAAGGCCAATGATCTACCGAGAATGCGATATTGATTTAGCCAATCAAGCACATTCATAAGTGCAGTCAGCAAAACCATGCCACTCCCAACATAGCGCAGCAGTTGTTAATCGGATTTTTGCGGCAGCTGAACTCGAGTGCTCACCTTTAAGCAAAGGACGATATCACCGCAAAAACCAAAAGCAAATTCAAAATACCAATCCATTCAACGCACATTTATAAGCTTTCTTCATATTTGTTGGAAGAACACTTTAACAGTAAAGAGACCAATAAAAATTGAGTTTTCTAGATCACTTATATTCGGACCAATAATGGCGGGTTGTATTTGAAGGTTATTTTGGACCTGCTTAGTCGACAAGTGGTCGGGTGGTCGTTTAGTCCCTGTCTAACAGAACTTACCACAATGCTCCCAGCCCCAACCGATGCGATCTATCGGGAGCATCCTGACGTTAGTTTAATCCTTTATTCAGATCAAGCGGTAAAGTATGGGTGTCATGAATTTCGAAACAAGCTGGCGGCTTCCCAAATTATTCAAAGCATGAGCGGAAAAGAAAATTGCGATGATAATGCCGTCACAGAAAGCTTTTTCGCGCCATCAAAAGCAAGTTGGTTTATTTTTAATAGTATGAAATCAGACAATAAACACGACACTGCATCTTCGGATATATTTTTTATATTCACAATGGCTTCATTCGGCGTTGGGTTATCAAACTCCGCTCGAATAAGCCGTTCTGAAAAAAGCTTCCTAACTTTGCTAATCCACCATTTTTTATTTCAATATCATATACGGCTCTCAAACCTTGTTCCTGCGCATGCAGGAATCCCTTTCTATTTGCACTTCCAATCCCATCGCTATTGCAAGCATCCTCTGACTATCCAGATTGGGCCCCTGGACAAGCCAGGGGCAAGTTTCAATCCTTGTTTTAGTGGAGGCGGCTCTCAAACCTTGTTCCTGCGCATGCAGGAATCCCTTTCTATTTGCACTTCCAATCCCATCGCTATTGCAAGCA